>NZ_CP077769.1:7067500-7367500 GCF_020386615.1 Chitinophaga pendula | reverse complement strand
TGGTCAAATCAGCGGGGCTGGTTATGGCAGCAGACAAGGGCTTTAAAGCCACACCTGTGCTACAGACTATTGACTCCATGAAAACATGGAATGAATTGCAGACCATCGATTTTGTCAATGATTCGGCGACTGTCGATTTCTCTTCCGGTGAGAAAGTGGACAGCTTTGTTACGGCGATGGCGCTTAGCCGGAAAGTAGGTAATAAAGAACAACGTATCATGGTACTCGGCGATGCGGACTGTATCAGTAATGGCGGTATGATTCCTCCTATCAGGCGTTACGGAGCGGCCAACTTCTCTGTTATTCCAGGCACTTTCCATTGGCTATCTTATGGTACTGTGCCGGTAGACGTAAGCAGGCCCAGGTCTTTAGATAACGAGACTACACTGACAAAAACGAGTTTAAAGGTAGTGAAGTTTAGTTTACTGTATCTGATACCTGGTTTATTACTGGTAGGGAGTACTATTCTGTTAATCCGAAGGAAAAGAAAATAACAAGGAGGTATGAGTTTAATGACTGATAAACAAACGCTGACGGACCTGAACATATTCGGGAAGGGAGGAGCAGACGGCATATATGCGATCTATAACCACACCTTCACCAGGGGAGGCGCTGAGCTATTGGAAACCCTATTCGCCCATCCCCTATCAGATGTCCGCATGATCAATGCGCGTAGCCGTATTATCCAATCTTTCGCGACGAAGCCGTTACCCTTTCCGTACGAGATAACCTGGTTTGATGCGGCAGAGCAGTACCTGGAAAATACCGATGAGCGCAGCCGCCTGAATGACCAACAAGATAATCTGAGCAGAAAACTCAATCAGCTCATTGCGGGAGATAATGCTTACAGGACCATTGAGAAAGGAGTAGAAAGCCTGCTTAATATATTACAAACTACCAAGCGATTTGCCACAGACATTAAGCAGCAGTTAGCAGACATTCCTGACAATCAGGAGCTGACCACGATTGATCAGCTCCTGAAAATGGAGGAGCTACAGGCATTGTTGCGGGAGCCTGTCAAACAAAAATTACCTTTTGCCAAAGTTGCGGAATATGATAAAATACTGCGCTTCCGGCAGAGGGATGCTATAAAACAATTGCTGCAGCAACTTTACCTGGCGGATGTTTATTTATCTGTTGCCAAGGTCGCTTTAAACCGCAGGTTCTCCTTTCCGCTGGCACTGGAGCGGGAGTTACAAACAGTTATACTGGAAGATTTTTATCATCCCGGGTTAACGTCGCCTATACCGAATCACCTGAATATTTCGTTTTCCAGCAATGTGATCTTCCTTACAGGTGCTAACATGGCGGGGAAGTCTACACTGATGAAAGCATTGGGCATTGCGATGTACCTGGGTCAAATGGGATTTCCGGTGCCGGCATCCAGGATGGAATTTTCTGTGAGGGACGGTATTTATACCACGATTAATCTGCCAGACAATCTAAGTAAAGGCACCAGTCATTTTTATGCAGAAGTGCTGCGGATCAAAAATATTGCGAAAGCGTTAAGTCGTGACAAATACCTGTTTGTGATTTTTGATGAATTATTCCGGGGCACCAATGTAAAAGACGCCTATGAGGCGACCATAGCGGTCACCAGTGCTATTGCACGCCGGAAGAACTGTATGTTCGTCGTCTCTACGCACATTATTGAAGCCGGAGACGTACTGAAAGAGCAATGTAAGAATATCAACTTTGTATACCTGCCCACACTAATGGAAGGTAATAAACCCGTTTATACGCATAAGCTGACCTCCGGTATTACAGCCGACAGGCACGGTATGATAATTATTAAAAACGAAGGTATACTTGATATATTGAGCAGGAAAAAACCAATAAAGAAGACAACATGAGCTTTATTGCCGACAAGCAAACACTGGACGATCTGTCCCTGTTAGGAAAATATAACCCTCATTCTGTTTTCAGTCTTTTTAATAAGGTAAAAACAAGGGGTGGGGAAAAGTTACTGGACGAGATGTTTCAGCATCCGCTGACCGATGCCGGTGAGATCAACAGCCGTAGTGATATATTCCGCTATTTCAGCGAAAATCCGGTAGACTTCCCTTTTGATGACATCATGTTAGATCAGATGGAAGCCTATGTGGATGAGGAGAAAAAGAGGAATTTGCTGCTCACCTTTTTTCAGACAAGCAGAAAAAAAACAGCTGCCTTATTATTGAGAGATGAGGCTTTTGACCGTCAGCTGGCGGGAATTGATAGCACCATACAAGTGTTAAATACTTGTAAGGGATTGCTGGCCTTGTTAGAAAAAGATGGGAAGGATAGAAATACCCCCTGGGAAAAATGGGCATCTCTGGTACGGCCTATCGTTTATGATAAACGACTACAAGCACTAATTGGGGAAAAACGATCCTTTCAGACGATTGTAATGCTGCATGACCTATTGGCAGGGGGATTCAGTTGCCAATTGAAGGCCTTGATCACACTTATCTATGAAATAGATCTTTATACGGCGGTAGCAGGAGTTGCCACGGAAAGAGGATTTTCGTATGCGCGGGCGCTTCCCAAGGCAGCCCATATGATATCTATGACCGGAGTACGACATCCTGGGCTCGACAATGCGGTACCGAATGATCTTTCTTTCAATGGGGAAAGTAATATCTTATTCCTTACCGGGGCTAACATGGCGGGTAAATCCACGCTGATGAAGTCGACCGGCATCGTAATCTACCTGGCGCATATGGGATTCCCGGTAGGAGTCAAAGCGCTTCAATTCTCGGTATTAGATGGTATCTATTCTTCTGTGAATGTACCCGACGACATCAATAAAGGGTATAGTCACTTCTATGCAGAAGTATTAAGAGTAAAAAAAGTAGCAGAGGAAGTAGCGGCAGGAAAATCACTTTTTATCATTTTTGATGAACTTTTTAAAGGAACGAATGTTAAAGATGCTTACGATGCTACTTTAGTGGTAACGGAAGCATTCACTGATTTTGCTGACTGCTTCTTTATTATCTCTACACATATTTTTGAGGCGGGCCATGCATTAAATAAAGGAGGGGGTCAGATACAGTTCCAATTTCTGCCAACCGTCATGAAGGGCAATGTTCCTCAATATACCTATCAACTGCAGACAGGTATTACTACTGACCGACAAGGGATGATCATCATTGAAAATGAGGGAATACTGGACATGCTTTAGTCTTTTTAACTCCACGTTCTACTATACTGCTTATTTATTACAACAATAAAGAAACTAACTATGCACTACCGTCATTGGGCTACAGCCGGCCTGCTATTTCTGTCAGCAGGGATCCAAGCTGCAAAAGCCCAGCAACAAAATCAGCTTATTCCTTTGGATACTGCCGTAAGAACGGGTAAGCTACCGAATGGTTTTACTTATTATATCCGCAAGAATACGGAACCTTCAAAAAGAGCGCTTTTCTACCTGGTGAACAAGGTAGGTTCAATCCTGGAAGATGACGACCAGCTGGGATTGGCTCATTTCATGGAGCATATGAATTTCAACGGTACGCATCACTTCCCCAAAAATGAGCTGATTGATTACCTGCAAAAGGTAGGGGTAAGGTTCGGCGCTGATCTGAATGCCTACACCTCCTATGATGAAACTGTCTATCAGCTACCCATTCCGACGGACAATCCTGCTCTGGTAAGCCGTGGCCTGGATATCATGCGGGATTGGGCACAGGGAGCCTTATTGGAGACGGATGACATCAATAAAGAAAGGGGCGTAATACTGGAGGAGAAGAGATTAAGAGAAGGAGTAGGCAAAAGATTACAGGACAAAACAATGCCTGTAGTAATGAATAACTCCCGGTATACTTATCGTTTGCCAATAGGTACTGACAGTATACTTATAAATTTTCCGGCTGAGACGATACGCCGTTTCTACCGTGACTGGTACCGACCCAACCTCCAGGCCCTTATTGTAGTAGGAGATATAGACGTTAACCAAGTTGAAAAACAAATACTCAAACAATTTGCTGACCTGAAAAATCCTTCCAAGGAGCGGCCAAGGCCCGATTATAAGATAGCATTGACCGGGAAGAATCAATTCCTGTTGCTCACTGATCCTGAGGTGACTACCACGGAGTTGGAAATACTGGTCAAACATCCAGGTACTGAGATGAAGACCACTACGGACTATCTGAATGCTATTAAACGAGGTCTGTTTAACCAATTGCTTTCCTATCGCCTCAGTGAATTAAGCCAGCAATCTAACCCTCCGTTCCTGGGTGTGAAAGCTGGTATTGGGAATCTGATCGGAGGCCTGGAGCAATTCACCTTCTCCGTTTCCGCTAAGCCTGGTAAATTGCAGGAGGCATTTGCGATAGCATGGTCACAGATCGAACAGGTGAAACGTTATGGTTTTACACAGGCAGAACTCGAGCGGGCTAAAACAGCTCATATGAAGGGCCTGGATAATGCCCACCGGGAAGTTAGCAAAACACCTTCCAGCAGTTATGTTTCAGAATACCAGCAGTTATTCCTTCATGAATCTGCCTCACCGGGATTTGAGTGGGAATACAACTTTACAAAAGAGGTACTACCAGGTATTACAGCAGAGGATATTAAAACCTTCGCTAATCAGTACATCTGTGAAACCAACCGGGATATTTTCGTTGTTGCCCCGGAAAAGGAAAAAACCACACTTCCGGATGCCGGGACCATAGAAACATGGCTGGCGAAAGTTAAATCGGCACCTCTGGATCGGTATAAAGATACGACAGCCAATGATGTTTTATTGAAGCAGTTACCTGAGGGAGGTAAGATCGTTTCCCGTAAGCATATTCCTGCAATTGGTGTCCAAGCACTTACCCTCAGTAACGGTGTGAAGGTATGGTTAAAACCTACTACTTATAAAAATGATCAGATACAGTTTGTTTCATTTGCTCCGGGGGGTATCAATAAGTATTCTAATGAAGACTATCCTACTGCGTCTAATACAATAGGGATTATCGGGGGGAGTGGGCTTGCTGGCTTTTCTCCAGTGCAATTATCGAAGCTATTGAATGGGAAAGCTGCTGCGGTGGGCGCTTACATTGGCGGGCGTAGTCAGGGTATCAATGGCGGATGTAGCAGCGATGACCTGGAAACGGCCTTACAATTGATCTACCTCCGTTATACAGCTCCACGTAAAGATACTGTGTTGTTTGAAAATGCGGTTGCCCGTTCCCGCGAGCAGATCAGGAACAAATATGATGACCCGGGAAATGTGTTCCGGGATACTGTTAACAATGTCTTGAGCAATTATCACTACCGTCTCAGTCCTATAACCCAGGAAAGGCTGGATAGCGTGTACCTGGAAAAAGCATTTGATATCTATAAGGACCGGTTTGCGGATGCAGCAGATGCAAACTTTGTGTTTGTCGGCAACTTTCATACTGATAGTATTGCACCATTACTGGAACGTTATCTAGGGGCATTGCCGGCACTCAATCGCCACGAAAAACCTGTCATTATACATACCACTGTACCTAAAGGTAAGTTGATCAAAACTGTTGAAAAAGGACAGGATAATAAAGCAACGGTATTACTGGTCTACAATGGCGACTGTAGGTATAGTGAAGAAGAAGGGCTACAACTGGAAGCACTATCCGAGATACTGCAATACCGGTTATTAACAAGTCTGAGGGAGAAGGCTGGTGAAGTATATACCCCCTCCGTCCAGGGAGGTATGACCCGTGAACCGGATCAGCGTTTTTCTGTTAACGTTTCATTCGGCTGTGCCCCCGAACATGTGGAGCACCTGGTCGGGCTGGTACAAGAGGACATAGCGGATCTGCAGAAAAGTGGAGCTACCCAGGATGAATTACAGAAGTATAAAGCGGGATTGCGCCAACAATTTGACCTGCAGGTCGAGAGCAACGAATTCTGGCTACAATATATTGCAGGTAAGGTAGAACGAAAAGAGGCGTTGAAGCCTTTGCCGGATATTGAAAAGCGTTTAAGTAAGCTGACGGGTAACGCCATCAGTATTGCTGCTAAAAAATACCTGAGCGGAGAAAACTGCATACGATTTGTAGCACTGCCAGAGAAGAAATAAAACATTCATAAAAAAGCCCACCTGCCTGTATGGGCAGGTGGGCAAAGCGAAGGCCTGCACGCAGACCTCTACTGTAGGAATATCTTTCTTACCGCCTGGTTATCACTATCCAGTACATAAATACTACCATCTTTCCCTACTGCTATATCTTTTATTTCTTTAAACATTGCATTGGACAGCGTACCATCTGCATAGCCATTCGTAAATCTGGCCAACGTTGATACGGTAGCTGTATTGCTATCTACGATACGGATGGCCATGTTACCTGCATCGGCGACCAGCAGTTCCTTCGACTTATTCAATACGATACTCTTGATTGTATTGAATTGGGCATTCTGACCTACCCCATCCGTCATTCCTGCATTCGGCTGGCCGACAAAACTTCTTGCAAATCCGACGACTGGCAGTCTAATCAATCCGTTATTGGATTCATTGAACTGATCGGAATAATACAAATTACCATCGGCATCTAAAGCGGGGCGAGCCATCGGCCACGAGGGTCCAGACAATTTCAGGTAGCTGCCGTTGATGTCTACCTTATTTATTCCTCCGCTAAACGTTTCTACATTTGAATAAAGTATGCCTGTAGCGCTTATGGTCATTTGTCCCGGTGGGAAGCCGCTGACGTATGATATTTTTTGCCCGCTAGGCGTTATTTTCCATATCTGGCTGGTGCCCAGATCGCCTATGTAAATATTATCATTTCTGTCAATGGCAATACCTGTAGGATTTGCCAATACTACATCTGCACCATTTATCTGTAATGTATTTATAGTGCCATTTGGTGCGATCACTTTCACACGCTTGGCCCCTTTGTCAGTAACATAGATATTTCCGCGGCTATCAATTGCTAGCGCGAAAAGATTATTACTCAGCTCACTGCTGCCAGGCCCACCGGCCAAAGTGATCACGCCTGCCCGTCTGAAATGTATGGGACCTATTGCCTCTGCCCCATGTACTACCACTTTTATCGCACCGGTACTCAATGTTGCTGGTGCGGTTACTTCCAAGGTTGTAGTCGTTGCTGCGGTTACAGTAGCCGGTATGCCATTGAAATAGACCAGATTTTCTGCCGGTACGGCGCTGAATCCGACACCGGTAATAGTTACTGTGGTACCTTCGAGGCCATTATCAGGCGTGAAAGCAAGTATTCCTAGTGTCTGGTCTTTGAATTGTGGTCCTTCTGTGATCTGGTCGTTCACGGCTATTTTTACCAGTCCTGAGCCGGTGCCGCCCGGAAGTTTTAATGTCAATTTTGTTTTCGTAGCTGACTGCACAGGTACTTCCACGTTATTGATAAAGACTTTGTTTTCATCTAAGATAGTGCTGAAAATATCACCGCTGATGGTCATCAGGGTTCCCTGCGGTCCGCTCAATGGGGATACTACAGTAATTACTGGTTTCCCTACTACCGTGAATTCAGGTCCCTGTATTTTCTGCCCGTTGATACTAACGATTAGTGCTCCCGTAGCTACATTTGCGGGGGCCAATACTACCAGCTCGGCGTCCGTTGCGGCAACAACTGTCGCTGTTTTACCATTGATATCCACTACATTATTAGTAGCTACTGTTTCAAAGCCAATTCCTTTGATTGTGATCCGGGTGTTGGGTCCACCAGTTAAGGGTTTAATACTGGTGATCTGTTGGAATCTGAAGTCCTGCCCTCTTACTTCCATGTCGTTCACTTTTACCATCACAGCACCAGAGCTGGCATCACCTGGTACTTCGGCTACTATCAACGTATCCGTCGCGCTTACGATCAGTGCACTTTTGCTGTTGATCGTTACGGCTGCCGGTCCTTTAGTGCTGCTAAATCCGGTACCGATAATGCGGATCTGTGAACCGATGGTACCATTGTTGGGGAATATGCGGGTGATCGATAGTGCCTGATAGGTATATTGACCTATTTCATATTTCTTATCATGCACTGTAAGGGCAAGGGCACCTGTCTCCCCCTTTGCCGGCATTCTCAGAACGACCGACTTATCTGTAGCGCTTATTACTTCTGCCTCTACGTTACCTACCAAGGCTTTATATTGCCGGATATCTGGCACAAGGGCTTCTCCTTCAATGGTCACCAAGGTCCCTGCCTGACCACTATTCGGATAGTATGTTTTTATCTGCACAGGTACTTGCAGCTCTTTATCATTCTTTTTACACCCGCTAGTGGTCAATACAATCATTGATACCATCAAGATGTTGAATGATAGTAGCCATTTATTATATGCTTTCATATGTGTATTATATGCTCCGTTTAAATATTAGAATGTGTACCGAACCCCCAGCTGCATTTGTGTGCGTGAGCCGAAATAATCGATGCTATATGGATTACCCGGCTCTTTGAATGAATATACCGGATAGCCTCCCGCATTTTCCATTGGAGGGAACAGTGCGGGTGTTAGCCCTACGCTGGCGGTACTATTGAAAGTATTCGGTGAGAAATACTGGATACCCCACTTTTTATTCAACAGGTTGGTCAAGTTGATCACATTCACCGAAATGGTAATGAACCGATTCCTGGTGCCGCCCAGGAAGATATCATGTGAAAGCTGCAGATCGGCCTGTACATTCCAGGGGGTACGTCCCATATTACGCTCTGTGAAGTCTCCTCTTCTGCTACTGAGGTATTTATTATTGTCGATAAATTTATTGAAAGCGTCTGCCTGTTGCTGTGCCGTCAGGTTATCCACGTCTTTAAAGAAACGTATGGCTTCTTCGCGTTTGGGGATGTATGCCAGTGACACTTGTTGCGGCAGCCCCTGGATACTGTTGTTGACAACGCCATAAGTAAAAGGGCTCCCTGACTGTGCACTAAGGAATAAGGATACATTTGTTTTTCCCGCTTTAGACCAGCTGTGTGTATAAGCGATGTTGCTGACGATACGGTGCCGTACGTCAAAGTTGCTGTAAGCTAGGGAAGGGTTATTGGGTACCAGTGACTGGTTGAGCTGCCAGTTGCTTTCCATGGAGTTCCTTACCCCATTACTGATATCTTTTGATTCACCGAATGTATAGGCGAGGCTGGCGTTCAGTTTGCCGACGATCGTTTTACTGATGGACCCGGTGATACTATACCGGTATCCCTGGTTAGTATTGCTTAACAGATAGATGTTAGAAAACCGGCTATCGACGGTGCCACTGTATACTGGCTGCCGGTGATGCAGATCGTATCCATAATAACGCGGATCATCGCTGGTGTTCAATTGCTGGAACATCACGTCTCTAACCACTTTAGTATACAGTCCCTCCAAGGTGAATTTCCATCTATTAATGGTTTCATAGTCTACGCCAAGGCTGGTACGGAATACCTGAGGCATGACAAAGTTATTGGCTACCAGGTCGACTTGTGTTTTACCACTGTTAGGATCATTGATCACTGCGCCATTCTGGCGGATGAATTCACCTATCCCGTTGGGGTTAGGTTTGATGGCATCGCTGCCAGGTACAAACAGCTTATCATTTGCCCGCTGATCGAAGGCACCGTAGCTGTTGCCGGTATTATAATAAGCATAGGCCAGCCATGCGAATGGGATGCGTCCGGTGAACAGACCGGCCCCCCCACGCAGTATGAGGCTACCGTTGCCCCATACATCGTAGCGGAAGCCTATGCGAGGTGACAATTGCACTTTGTTGAGGAACTTATTGGAGATCCTGTTTAATGGCATATAGGTATAGGTATTACCGAAATTAGGGTCTGAGAATATGGTCTTTACCTTATCGCTCAGTAGGGGCATATCCGGGAGGTAGGTCAGGTCGGCACGTATACCCGGTGTAATACGTAATTTATCGCTGAGCCTGATCTCGTCCTGCATGTACAGGCTGTACATATGTACATTGAAAGTAGCTGTCGGGTGATCCAGTATGTAGTCCCGGGTGTTGTTGCTATAATTATAGCTACCTCTTACGCGGTAGGGGTTATTACCGAGGAAGTCTTCTATACTTTGGTAGTCGACGCGACCATTCCAGGCGTTTACAAATCCATAGCGGATATTGTATAATTCGTTGTGGGTACCCAGGAGCAATTTGTGTGCACCTTTTGTGTAGTTCAGGTTAGCGGTGAATTCCCAGGTACGTTGCCGCATGTTGAAGATACTGGCTTCCCGGTCGGTACCGATGTAAATAGTTGTACCCGGCGTACGGCCTATGATCTGTACCTGTGGCAGGCTGGGGTCGCTGAGGGGGTCACGGCGGTCGTTGACCTGCGTGAAACCTACCAGGAGGTTACCGGACAGCTGGTTGTTAAAGCGGCTTTTCAATTCCGCGACGGTGCTGGTCTGGTTGTTGGTTTGTTCGAATGCCATACTGCCGAAGCGGAAGTCTTGCTGATCGCGATCCATATGGGTAGCTTTACTGAGGATCGTATTGTTACGGATGGCGAGCTGGTGGTCATTATTGATATTCCAGTCGAGGCGATTGAAAAACTTCTTGGACTCGCTGTTGTTCACATAGAGGCCAGCGGTACCGGCATCAAATATATTTCCGTAGCGGTTTTTCACTGTTTCGCTGATTGCATTGGCATCTGTTACGGATAGTATATGAGCTGTTTCTGTTGTGCCTATTGTTAGTTGGGTGGGGTCCTGGCGGCGGGTGATCTCTTCATTGGAGAAGAAGAAGAGTTTATTCCGGATGATGGGGAATCCTAACCGGAAGCCTGCCTGGTAGTCGTGGAATTGTGTATTCATTTTCCCGAGAGTACCAACATTGTCCTTGCCGGTGAGGGCGGCGAAGCGGCCGAAGCCGTATACTGCTCCGCTGACATGGTTGGTACCGCTGCGGGTGACGGCGTTTATGGAGCCGCCGGTGAAGTTACCGATCTTGACATCAAAGGGAGCCAGGTATACCTGCATATCTTCGATAGCATCGAGGGAGATGGGATTGGTACGGGTGCTACTACCAGCCATACCGGAAGTACCGGTTTGTCCGCCGAGGGAAGGGCTAAATCCGATTGCGTCGTTGTTGATGGCGCCATCAATTGTCACGTTGTTATAGCGGAAGCTGGAGCCACCGAAGCTATTATCACGGCTACCCTGTGGTGTAAGACGGGTGATGTCAGTGATACTTCTGTTGGCACTGGGCATATTGCGTAGTTGATCAGCGGTTATATTCTTCCCTGCCCCATAAGTATCGGCACGCTGACCGGTTTTTCTGCTGCTAGCTGCTACTACTATTCCTCCTAATTGCCTGCTAGCCGGTGATAATATGATATCCAGCTGTTGTGTTCCACCCAGGCGGATGTCCACGTTTTCGCGGGTTTCGGTCTGCATTCCCATCATAGAAACGGTAATGGTATAACCGTTGCCGATACGCATATTGTTGAGGAAATACCATCCTTTATTGTCAGTGGCAATTGAATAGCGGGTGCCGGAGGCAGTATGTACGGCCACGATGCTGGCTCCAGGCAGGGCTGTCCCGGTGGAATCTTTTACTTTACCGTTGAGTGAGCCGGTCGTTTCCTGCCCTAAGCAGGTAACTGAGAGCAATATCGCCACGCAAAAAAGGCTCCAACCGGCGGTATGCAGTATTACTACTTTGCATAGTGCCGCCAGCTTTGTTGCTGATTTCTTCATGATCTTATGAGTTACTTTTTTCAGTCTTTTTGTTGAATCTATCGGGTCGTGCGCAGTGTACCATTGATCACATGCAGTACTCCATTACCTGTCAATATATCCCGTCTGCTTAATTGGGTTTCGTTGGTATTACCGATACCTTTCAGGGAAATGCTATTGAAGCTACCCGGCGCCTGAGGATCTGGCAGCAATTTGATATCCACGCTATTACCATTTAACATGGCTTGCCTGGTTGCATTGGAGGGACCGGTGCTGAGGATATAATCGTAGATGAATCTTCTGTCGCGAACGATATGGTAGCTGACCAGCTCTTTCAGTTCCTGTGGATCTGTTGCGAGTATCTGCTGTACGGTGGTGTACCCTCTTGCGATCATCGCGTCGTTATTAGGTGCGAAGATGGTAAAGGGACCTTCTCCGTTGATCGTCTCGAGTAGTCCGGATGTTTTGAGTGCCTGGGAGAACAAGGTAATATCATCTCCTGCGGCGACTGCATTTCCCAGGCGGTCATGCAGATAAGGCGTCAACACCTGGTCGACTACCTGTACCACTCCATTAGAAGCAGGGATGTTGGCTGCTATTACGCGTGCGCCGTTGATCGTTAGTATGGTATCGGTGCCTTTGATCCAGTGGGTCGCGAACATTTTGCCCCCCCGGGAACGGAGTTCCTGGTTGAACAGGTAGGGTAGCTTATTGAGTTCGTACCGGCCATCGAGTGTATGATAATTAGCTATGCGGACAATAGTAGTGGCATCGGCACTCAGTACTGCCAGCCGGCTATTATAGCCGGCCCTAACCAATGCTTGATCAGAGGGTGCCAACAGTGTATAAGGACCGATCCCCTGTTGCAGTACTTTGTCAAGGGTGCTACGACGCAGTACTGCATTGAATATTGAGAGGTTAAAATTATCTGCGACCACCAGATTGATACGGTTATTGTCGAATTCGGACATTTGTAAGTCATCCTCCTTTACACAAGCGCTTAAACCCAACAAGCTCAATAGGAAAAGAGCTGGTAATGTTTTCTTCATCTTCATGTCATTTCATTTTATAGTTGTTGGGAATGAGTAACCGGTCTACTACGTGAATAGGCCCCATGATGGTATTGATTGTTTCGATTACGGTGGCAGGTGCTGCATTGGATCCTTTTATCTTTACCGTTGGTTTACCATCGGGTGTGCGGCCAAAGGAGAAGGGCATGATATACGAGGTCGCTTGCGGATCACTGTTCACTGTGTAATTGGCCAGATAATCATCCCGGAGATCATTGGCGTAGAATACGGTAGGTCTGGCACCATAATTTTTACCATACAGGTAGGATGCTGGTACATTATCACGGCCAAAATCCCAATGATAAGCCAGTACAGTATCAGCAGGGAATCCGAAAGGCAGGATATCGTACAGGTCATAGTCGAATATAGTAGGTGTAGCATATTTTTCGTTCCAGGCCATCACGTCCTCTACCGTATTGAACCCTGCGCGGTGAAAGGCTTCATTGGTGGGTGCAAACATGGTAGTGATCTCCAGGTGTCTGTCTCCTCCAAAAACAGGTTCCATAATGAAACGAGGTTTGTAATTGGTTCTTTTCGAATCAAGCCAGCCGAATTCGCCCGGATCAAAGTCTATCGCTTCTATTAATTTATCCCGGTATCGTTTATTGAACATTTTGTCTGTTTCCTGCTGTACCTGTATAAACATGCTGAAGCGTGGATCTTCTTCTAATGCATCCCAGAAGGATTTTTCCAGGGGTCTGGGTAATAGCTTATCCAGGGGATAGATATATCCGTTCGCTGCGGGCAGGGCATTTTTCAATGCACCTACCGGCACTGCGTTGATCAAGAGACTGTCTTCTGAGGCGATGAGATAATGTCTATAGTAGACGCGATCCAGGCCATATAAGCGAACGGGCCATACTTTAAAGCTGGGATCGGGATTAGCCAGCAGGGAAATACATTCCCGGTTCGCGATTGACATCTTTAGCTGTTCTTTTGAGAGGCTTCCACGAAGTGTATAAAATGCGACCAGTGTGTCCGCATTCTCTCTTGTCATAGCTGCAATTTTGGCAGCTGTATAACCGGCAGCTTGCATAGTGGCATCAGTTGGCACGAGCAAGGTATACAGCGATTTCACTTTTAACACTGAGTCCATATTACTTCGCTGGTATACTTTCAGGAACAGTTGGTAAGGTGAAGCTTTTAACACTTCTTCCAGGGTCTTATAATTAGGATCCACATAAGGGATCTTTGCTCCTTCGGGAGGGAGTGTAAATTCCACTTTTTTGCAACCGATGATGCCACTCAGTAACAACCATGTCATCAGTCCATATTGTAAATAATATTTCATTCGTCTGATACTTTAGTGATAATGCGTTTTTATTTCAATACATCGGCAGGTGTTGCCAATGCGCCATGTAACTGGTGTACGATCCCGTTTTCACAGCGGTGATCATACCAGACTGGTGGTTTAACATCATCTGATCGCTGTATTACCTCGCCTATCCTATCAGGGTTAGCGGGATTTTTGCCAGGATTAAACAAACCTAATATGGGGAGAGATACGGTGAAATTATCTGCAGGGTCAGCTTTCATATCGACAGTGGCCAACCTTAATATCCAGTTGTCATTTCTCAGTGAAGTATTATAAATGTTTTCTCCTGTAATAGCGCCGAAAATAGCCATGTCAGATATAAAAAAATGTTTGCCATACAGGATGTAAGCGCCGAAAAGGCGGTTGCCATAATAAGCGGCTGTTGTGAGGGTATCGATCGTTTCCATGGTGATACCCTTACTGGTGAGCGCCTCGTTGTTGGGCGCAAAGATGGTAAAGGGTCCTTTATTCGCCAGTTCATCCAGCAGACCGAACTTTTTCAGTCCGGCTACGTAGATGCTGTACTCCGGTAACCTGCTGAGGTAATTTTTTATTGTCTCGCCTTTATGATACTGTAGCGGTTTACTTACGACATGCAATATTCCATTGGATAACGGAATGTTTTTGCGGACGATGGTTACACCGTCGATATAAACTTCATCTGCGCGTGACAGGATGGATGTATAGACACTGTCTCCACTGAGTGTCTCATATCGTATGTCTATCCCATTAGTAGGTACATCACTGCTTAGTAGCCGTCTATTTTTGAGTACATGGTATCGAAGGGCACGCTGCAGGCTGTCTTTATTCAGGCGACGTACCTGGTCTTCTGTGAGCACTCCCAATAGTTTAAATGCCTTATCGGGTATTGCCAGTATGGTGAACGGACCTTTTCCATTTAGTTCGTTGACGAGTCCTGTATAGTCCAGGGCGGCATAAAATAGCCGGAAATCATAATTGTTCCTGATGAAGTCTGCGGCCGGGCGTATGTTCTCATTTGGTTTTGGGACCAGGAGATTGTCGTGCTTACAAGCTATTGTGATAATAGTCAGTAGAGCTACTACCCACCAATAACGCTGTGCTTTAAAATCTTTGTACATAGAAAGGATTATAGTTCCTATTTAGTAATCATGTTAGGATCAGTATATCGGTTTTGGATATTTCCGTTGTATGGTCATCAGGTAAACTCCGCCATTTATTACCTCCACGGTATTGATGGTTGCAAACGAGCGAGGATTATCTTTACCAGCATGGATATTGACGAGCATATTGGGCAGGGTTGCGCCGCGAGACAGCCATGGTCTTTGAATACCGTTATTAACGCAGTCCAGGGTTGCCCAGTTACCCAGTGTATTTTCATCCAAATAGGTATTATTAACCGGATTCATTCCCGGGACAAAGAACTCGAAGGTTTGCCAGCTATAAGTAACGACGCCATTATCTGCCCGGTTGGCAAACAAGGGAAAATTGAAGTAAGGGGCTACTGCGTCGCTGCTGTTATTCCGCTCTACGGAGGCCAGGTATCTGCCGTTATATCCGGGTAGTGGATTACTTCTGTAGTCTGAGCTTTGCGTTATCGCACGCTGGTCGGGATACAGGAAGAGGAAGATGTCCATCTTGTCCCTGACACCATTGTTAAAACTGGCCATCCTGGCAATTTTTGGTTTAATATTATCGGGTGATTCCAGGAAACCTTTAGCGCTGTAGTTGTAAAAATTAACGTACACCAGCGAGTCTGAGAAAGACTGTTTATGAAAAGTTTCCTGGCGTAGCAGTACGCCATTTTCTTTGGTGACATAGTCTTTCTGCAGCAGGTGCATGGTATATACCTCGTGACTGGTCAATGTGACGGTCGTATCCAGCATTACCTCTCCCTGCAGCGCTTTTTCCAGCTGGAAGTAAGGCACGCTGTTTTTGGGTCTGTACAGAAAAAGGAAACGGTGTGTACCCGACGGTATCTGTGCCCAGCTGCTCAGGTCGTAGCCATTTAGAATAGGGCCTACGAGTACATCTTCTTTACCCGGATATTCCGGATTATTCACCGAAGTACTGGTACCGATGTGAGAAGGATAGGGTGGTGCGTAATAATCCCGTATATCCAAGAAATCACCCACGATTTTTCCGCCGGTTGGTTTTCCATCCTTATCGAATACGGGATCTATCAACATACAGAGGAAGGGTAACTTTTTATCCTTTTCATCCAGGCTAAATCCATAATTAAAGTCATTGAATACACGGAGATAGGCGGGATCATCGACCGTGGTGTAGTCTACTTTAGTACAACCGGTCATTAATACCAGCAGTAGTGCGAACCAGTAAATAGTATTTATCCGTTGCATCATTTATTATGTTTTAGGATCATGATTGTAGCCTTGGGAGTAGCGTTGCCGGTACGGCCTATGAGTGCTACGGTGTATATACCCGGCTCATGAGTGGGTAATGGTCTGTTGATATTTGTATATAAGGTCTTATTGGCGATGAAATCTTCTGAGCCACGTACCGGGATATCATCTGCCCATATGCCCGGCACTACATCTGGTAAAGAGCGGTAAGCCATCATATTGAACCTGGGCATATCGTAGCCCATTGTTATATAGGGTTTTTGTTCCAGCGGTATTCCCGGCTGCAGGTTAATGGATGCATTCAGGCTCAAGGCTATACCATTGTCTTTTGTAAACGAGACATAAGGATTGTCGGGTGACAGGTTGAGGAATCGCTGGTTGAAGATATAATCGTACTGGAAGCGATCGTAAGTAGCATCTTCTGAGCTACCATTGTATGACATACCGCTGAGATCATTAGCGACGATAAGTAGTTTTGCGTCACCCTCCTTCGTTGGATATAACCAGGCAGTATAGTTCTGTGCTGGTCGTAGTAGTTGTTCTGTTGTTGCGATCACTTTTCCGTTCGCATCTATTGCTTCTATCTTGTGATGGCCGTTTACCAGGTTAGCGTATGCTCCTGCTTTGCCAAATGTGAGGCCGGTGGCGATCTCTCTTCCATTGGTCCTGATAGTGACAGGCTGATCCTTCCATGCATTTACGGTCTGTAACCTGCAGTAAGTAGTGTTTGGAGTAAGGCTGTTGTCGTTGATTATCTGGAAGCCATTCTGATAGGTGGTAGCATCCTGGTCTCTCTCGTTGGTGTAGTACCTGAAGTTTTGCGGTGTCACGATCACGGTATAGATACCACCAGGCTGATAGGTCTTTATCGGTGCGTATATTTGGTTTATTGGCTTGTTATACCTTACCAGCACACTGGAATTGACAGGTTCGATGATGGAATACTTTGCGTCCTGGCTGATTGCCGGTAAGGTGCGTCCATCTTCCGTCAGTACTTTGAACTGGTAGGTACCATAAGGCACTTCTACGTATCCGGACACGGGGTTTGCGGAGGCTATGTGGCTGGTCTTTGTGTCGACAGGTGTGCCATCTGCGTAAGAGAGTGTAACCGGTCCTTGCAGATCCTCTATCGGGCCGTTTACATTGGAGCCCGGTGAGTTGATGGCACCGGTCAGGTTGATGATACGGATCTTAAAATGATCCGGTTTAGAAGGCGCTGATACATCGCGGGGAACCGGTACTACTTCTGGTTGTCCTTTGAAGGCGAATGCCGGAGGCAGTATGTAGTCCAGCGGTCTGCTGTAGCTATTTTCCGTTGTAAATCTTACCATATTGATCACTCCACTCAAAGTCCAGTTGCAGATTGTAAGATTTGCTTTTTCTCTTGCATCAAACACATCCTGGGGGACTTCCCATATTTTGCTTAACCGCCCATTGGTGGGGAAGTAGGTGGTACCCGGATAATCGTTTTCATTAGGGGTACCAGCCCTCCGTACTACGAAATTCGTGAGGGTATCTCCGTTAGCGACTACTTGATTATAGTCTGCCAGGTTGATGATACGCACGTTTGATTTCTTCCGGGGTTCTTTTAGCGGCCGGTTGTCGTACTCATAGTTGAGTTTATCTTTTTTACAGGCACCCAGCAGGAGCAATATGGCAATAAGGCAGAGGCTGTATTTGGATTGTATTGTCATTCGTAATGCGTTTGAAATCAGTGATCCTCAGAATAGGTTATAGGTAAATCCGAGCATGAGTTCCGAACCTCGCTGGTAACTGCGGTTGATGTATTCATTACCATACCATTTACCACCTGTTTTCGGATTGGCGTATACTGTTTTGATCGCTGGGTTGAGGATATTTTTGGCATACCCTTTAAACGAGATGCGTTTGCTCAGTTTCTGGCTAAAAACGAAATCCAGTACAGGCACCGGTTGTGTATATAGATCGGGTTCACCGGTGAGATTGATCTGTATGAGGCGTTCGCCCACCATATTGAAGGTGAGGGTGAGATCGGTACCGGATTTCTTGTTGTCATAATTGAGCCAGGCGTTGATCGAGTAGGGAGCCTGTTCAAACAGTGGGCTGTTTTTAGGCGAATACCTGTCGATTGATCTGTTGGCTTTATAGCGTTCTGGTGTTTTTTGTATCTCACTTTGTGCGATGAGGAGGTTGGTGCCGAGGAAGAACTTATTAAGCGGTTGCCATACCTTTCCCAGGTTTTGTACGATCTCGAATTCCAGTCCCCAGACTTTACCGATATTAGGATCGTTCTGGAACTGGATCACGGGGAACTCGGGGTAGGTGGCAGCGAGTCCATCTGTTTTCAGGCTGAACACTTTTACCAGCTGGTTCTGTATGCGTTTACCAAATGCGGATACTGCGATCACTTCTCCTTTGCCGGTGAACCATTCCCAGCGAAAATCCAGGTTTTCGGTGTGTTGGTTTACGAGATTGGGGTTGCCTACGACGAGCCCCATCTGGAAGGCGTCGAACTCGAAGATGTTGGTGATCTCGCGCAGTTCGGGTCTTGCGAGGGTGGTATTATACGCTGCCCGGAAGTTCATATTATCATTCAGCGTATAGGTAGCATTGGCTGAGTAATAAGGTTTATATACGGCTTTATAGACGGTGTTAGGATTGATCGGGTTTAGCGGAATACCGGAGCCATCGGGTGCTTTGACGGTAAGGGAAGGGTCCAGGAATACGCCGGCGGTATCTACGGCGGAACCGATATCTGTCATTTCGAAACGGACACCTCCTGCGAGGCGGAATTTTTCTGTCAGTCTCAGGTCGAGCATACCATACCAGGCATTTGTGGCATAGTAGCCTTTATAGTTGTTGGGGGATTTCTGGCTGTTGTACATAAAGCCATTGACTGGCATCATTCCTTCACCGTTGGTGGCGGATGGCATCGCCAGACCAATCACCTCGTTGCCCACCAGTTTATTCAGGTTACCATATACGGCATATAGCGGCAATGTCTTATTGGGTGAGAAGTTGGACCCAGGCAGGAACAGTTGATTTTCTGTAAAGCTACGATCACGAAAGAGGTAATTAACTCCTGCTTTGAGTTCCTGGTGCTGGCCCAATACTTTAAACGGGATGGCTAAGTCTGCTTTATAATTATAGTTTTTCTCCAGGAGGTTACGCCAACGTCTGCCATTCGGTTCTGCCTGCATAACGCCGAGGCTACCGAATCCATTTACATATCCGGAGGTGAGGGCATACAGATGATCGGTGTAAACGAATTGGCCATTACTTGCCGGGCCGGTGGAAGGTTTTAAATAATAGGCTCCATTTGTAGGTCGATAGTCGGCCAGGCTAATGAAACGAAAATCGGGATCGTTCTGCCTGGAGGTGGAGGAGGCTACGTTATAGCTGAGGCGGGGTGAGTATTCTTTGTTGAAGAATTTATGTTCTCCTTGCAGGTTAAATGTATTCAGGTTCCTGAAGGTCTGTTTTAGGGAGTAGGTGGTGCTGCGTACGTCGCCGGGTAAGCCGGTGTATTCATAATGTCCATAGAGGTTGGAAGCGGTATTTTCGCCTCCCCAGCTACCTAGGTATTGCATGCTGATCTCATGGAGGCGGCTAAAGCGGTATGTAACGCCTATGAGGGTACCATAATTCAGGGTTTCTACGCCTGTATTTTCTTTATAGGTTTGGTACTTGCCCATGAACAGGCTGTTGGGTGTGATGTAGTTGGGGATATTACGCGGGCTGTATACGGCGGGGTTGCCGGTTACTACGCCCTGATAAATACTGTATTGGGTAACTTCTCCTCCGCTGATGTCGGTAAAGCGGCGATAGTAGTTACCACCCAGGATGAGGCCAAGTTTATGTTTTTTGAAAACATCGAAGCTATTGCCATATGTTACGGCATATAGCTGGTTCAAGGGTGCTTTTTTGTATTGGGTAGTCATCACGGGATCGAAGCCACGCATGATGTTATTAATGCGGTTTACTTCTTTATGGGCCTCCATGCTATAGTTGCTGTTGGCTACCATTTGCTGGATGGATTTTAATCCCCCCGGGTATTGCGTTGCGAGGTTTTTGAAGTCGTCTGAGAGATTTTTTTTACTGATGCGGTTACCGAAGGCGCCCATTTCGCTATTCCAGAAGCTATTGTATTGGCCACCGGTGCCAATGTTAGCATTCAGGCCTGTCTGGGCGATGAATTCGAGGGTTTGGCGGTCTGGTACTGATTTGGTTTTCAGTTCTACGATACCGGCTGCTGCATCGGCGGGTTTATCGGGGGTGACTGTTTTATAGATGGTGATGTTATCCAACAGGGAAGCGGGTACGAGATCGAGTGGGATGGAGCTGCGATCGGGGTCTGAGGAGGCGAGTCTAACGCCATTCAGTTGGCCGATCACGCTACGGTCGCCCAGTCCACGGACGGCGACATACTTGTCGTCGGTAATGGTAACACCCGATACTTTGGACAATGCCTGGGTGGTGGTGATGCTTCCTGTTTTCACTATTTGTTCTGCGGAGATGGCATCCTGTACAATGGCGGCGCGGCGGCGTTCGGTGAGTACGGATGCTTCGGTGTTGGTGCGGCGCCTTGCTTGTACCATTACTGATTCCAGCATGATGGAATTAGACTCCATTATTACTTTGATATTTTGAGAAGCAGGCGTTACATGTATTTCTTTCTTTTTATAGCCTATGTAGGAGAATACCAATGTGGCGCCATCGCTTGGTACGATGATGGAGAAGAATCCATTTTCATCTGTGGCATTTCCGATGGCGGTGCCTTTAATATTGACTGTTACGCCGCTCAGGGAGCGATTGCCATCACTATCGAAAACGCGGCCGGTTACGGCTCCTCTTACGGGTGTTGTTTCGATCACTACATACCCTTCCAGGAGGCGATAACGCAGTCCGGTGCCTGACAGTACTAAAGTCAGTGCATCATTGACAGTGATTGTCTGTGCAGGTACTGATACGCGTGTTGTGTGGCCTGCAAGCAATTTTTCACGTACGGATAGACGAAGATTGGCTTTACGGGTGATCTCATTGAGTCCTTGTTCCAGGCTGGCGCTATCGAGGCGCAAGGTGATCTTTTTGGTAAGATCCTGTGCATATGTACGGCCGGCACTCAGGAGCATTACCAATAGGAAGGGCATCCAGCTTCCTCTCTTAAACTCTTTTACAAAAAATAATGTTGTACAATTTCGCATACCATTTTACGGTTGTTGGTTTACTGTTGTTGAATACCTTTTGGTAAGGGCATAGGGATTCCTTTTCAATTGTTCCATTTGCTTTTCGGGCCAGTTGGATACTATTGATAGTGCATAGCGATGTCTGCTGCCTTACCAGCAGGTCGCATTGTTCCCTTCTTATTGATTGATTTTGATTATTGCATGACGCTAACTATTCATTGCATGACTACTATTTAATGATAACAGTCCTGGATAGGGAATCTATTGCATGTTCGAATCCGGCTGTACCCGCCAATACATTCATTGCTTTCTCCAGGGGCATCTTTTCATCCATTGAGAGTGAGATCCGCTCGGTCAAAAATCCCTTATTAATTACTGATATATGTACACCATAATGTCTTTGGAAGACATCCAGGATATTTTTCAATGTTTGTTTTCTGAATACCATCTGTTCATTTTTCCAGGCCAGCACATCACGCGGATCGAACTTCAACCTGGCAAGCTGATTGTGTTCCCAGGTAATCTTTTCGCCAGGCAGCATGGTAGCCAGGTTATTGTCTGTATTACCGTTATGATAGCTCACCTGTACTTTTCCGGTCACGACAGCTACTTCTACCGATGTGTTAGGTAAGGCAGATACTTTGAAGGAGGTACCTAGTACGAGGGTACGTACATTGCCTGTATATACGACAAATGGTTTAGCGGCATCTTTTGTCACTTCGAAGAAAGCCTCGCCCTCCAGGTATACATCCCTTTTATTTACTGCGAATGTTGCCGGGTATTTCAGCCGGCTTTTGCTGCCGAGCGTTATGCTTGAGCCATCGGGTAATTTTACTCTCAGCCGGCGTGATTTCGGATTATAGTGTTCTGTATATTGAACGGCAGGTGCTGCTGCTACGAGCTGTTCGTTTTTTTTATTTAGCTCCTGTGCAGCCATTAAGCGCTGCTTTTCGTTTGCTCCTGACCACCACACCAGGAGTCCGCCGATCGCTACCATTATGGCGGCGGCATAAGGCAACAGGCGTTTCCACGGGGATAATTTCACTACCGGGATATCCTCTACAGGGCTTTCCATTACTATATCGGAAGACGCTTGATGGGTCAGCTGATGGAATACCTGCAGTTTTTCGCTGGTAAACGCCAGGGATTGATCATTTACGGTCATGTCCAGTTCGCCCCCCTGTTGATCGAGGACGGCATCGAACAGTTCACGGAAATCAGGATCATCCATCATATGGCTGATCTGTTGCTGTTCTTCGGCATTCAAAGTGCCTGACAGCATTTTCCTTATTAGCTCCTTCTCTTTCAAATTAGTTTTTGTTGAAGCGGATGTAAAAAAAGAGATCCTTTACAGGCACTCATAGAGAGAAACACTGTTTTGAGAAGATACCACCCTATGATTTTCGGGCTTTACAATTTGTTAACATTCATCTTCTCTCTCATGTGGGCGAGGGAAGCGGCTATATAGTTTTCTACGGTATTGACGGAGATATTGAGTTGATGGGCGATCTCTTTGTAGGTGAGGCGTTCGTCGCGGCTGAGGATAAAGACTTCTCTTTTTTTAGCAGACAGCGAGGAGAGTGCGGCGAGGTATAGTTCGCGGGTTTCGTCATGTATTAATTTGTGATCCGGGGAGTTGTAGGTGGGAATATCCTGGCCGGCAGGTAGTTCTTCCCATGATATGATAGCCGGACTGGATGATCTGAAATGGTTGAAGATGGCATTTTTTAAGGCACGTAATATATATGGTTTGAATCCGGCGGGGCAGTGAATGGCGCCATTTGTGTTCCAGATGCGGAGCATTACATCCATGACGATTTCTTCGGCCAGCATGGCATTCCGCAGGTTTTTGACAGCATATTGATGGAGGGGTTGGAAATAGCGTCTAAACAATTCATCGAATGCCTGGAGATCACCGTTCCTCCAAAGCACCAACAGTTCATCATCCGGCGAGTTATAATTTATTGCCATTTGCATGCAGAGATCAAAGCGCTTTACAGCTTAAGTACCAGCCCCGCAAAAGTATACAAAAGCCTGCTTGATGAAAGTTACGGAATTGTTACGTGGGGGCATAACCGATGACGAGGTCATTAAAATGGACGGCAGCAGGTACAGCCTGTGTGCTGCGAATTCCTGACTGATGCTTATGCAGCAACCGGCTACCTCTTCCACCGTCAGGGGAGGAACTGGCTAGCTGTTGGGGATGCCGCGTTTGTTTATGATCTGATATCATGCGGATGCATGCGGATCAATATGCGCTGGAGCGGCGATGGCCTGGAGCTGTATGCTGGGAGAGAAGGAGACGTATTGTCCCGGAAATATGAAGAGACAAAAGGGTTAAAAAAGTAATCGGCCTTAGTTTAACAACCAAGGCCGATTACAGATATATTCTATCAGATCAGATCACTTCACTACTATTGCTTCCAGCTCTACTTTCAGTGTTTCAAACAATTTGGGTACTTCAAAGAAGGTACTTACCTGTTTGATGCCATGTTGGGCGATCCATTCCTGAAAGGTATCAAAGCAGGAGAAGAATTCTTCTGATGAGGAGGACAGGATATTGAGGCGTATGATATTTTTACACTCATATCCTGCTTCGGAGATCACCTTTTCCAGGTTTTCGATGGCCAATAGTAGCTGCGTTCTCATGTCGGCGTTACTGGAGGTTCCATCGGCATGCACGGCTGCCTGTCCGGCACAATAGAGGGTACCTGTGACTTCTTTCACTTCAACGGCCTGGACATAGCTACGTTGATCCTGCCATTGCCAGGGATTGATTATTCGCTTTTCCATTACTTATTCTTTTAGGATGTGCCAGTGCGCGCGCAATGGATAATTTGTACGATGCAAAGATGGGTACAATAGAGCGTTTTGACGTGTGACAAATCTCACAATTATGTTGATCGGCTTATGCAGAGCGTCCGAAGCGACTAAGGGTTTCTCTGGATACGCCGAGATAGGATGCGAGCAATGTCTTCGGTACTCGCTGGAAAAGAGAAGGATATCGCCTGAGGAGTTGCTCATAGCGATCTTTTGCGTTGGCAGTAATAAAGGACAGTATTCTTTGTTGTGAGCCGATATGCCATAGTTTGCTTTGATGAGGAAAAAGTGTTCCATTTTACGTGAACCGGCGCACAATTGCTGATAGCCTTCCCATGTAAGGCAGTACATGGAAGTTTCTTCAATACACTGCAGGGACATCGTTGCTTTGGTACGCGAATAGAAAGCCAGGAAATCGCTTTCCCACCAGTCTTCCATGGCAAAGGCAACGATATGCTGTTTACCGGACTCTTCTTCTTCAAACACCAGTTTCAGCAGGCCAGCCACTACGAAGTAGGTATATTCCACGGCATCTCCCTGTTTAAAGACAAACTCGCGTTTCTTAGCATGCCGGATACTGAAGTGAGTCACAATAAATTCGAACTCATCATCTGTCAATGGCACTATCTTCTCTATGTGTTGTCTTAGCTGTTGACGCATGATTGTTTCCTGCATGTTCAAGGAGACGTAGTTGAGCCTTAAAGTTAGTTGTTATTGTTCTTATGCTATCAGTGTTTTTATTTCCAGGTATTCTTCCAGACCATATACTCCATTTTCTCTTCCTATTCCGGACTCTTTATATCCGCCAAAAGGTGCGAAGGGGTCGTGTTTCAAGGTATTGATAAGTACTCTACCAGCTTTCAACCCGGCGGCTATTTTTTGTGCCTTTTCCATATTTGTTGAGCTGATATATGCCATGAGGCCGTAAGGTGATTCGTTGGCGATGGCCACGGCTTCGGCTTCGTTGTGATAGGCTATTACGCTAAGTACGGGGCCGAATATTTCTTCCTGGGCGATCTGCATATCCTTATGTACATTAAAAAAGATGGTTGGTTGCACATAGTATCCTTCTGACAATCCGTCGGGGCGGCCAGGGCCACCATAAATGAGTTCGGCGCCCGCTGCGATGCCGGCGGCGATGTAGTGCTGGACGCGATCGAATTGTTTCTGGCTGGCGAGTGGTCCTATATTGACATCTGCATATTCCGGATTGCCCACGACGAATGCGGGCGCCGCGGCTATCAGCGCGGCTTTTACGGCCGCCATTTTTGTTGCTGGCACCAGCAGGCGGGAGCCTGCTATACAAGCTTGTCCGTTGTTCATAAATGCCGCTTGCAGCGCCATAGGAATTGCTTGGTTCAGGTCAGCATCATCCAGGATGATATTCGCTGATTTGCCGCCTAGTTCCAGTGTGACTCTTTTCATCGTATCCACTGCCTGGCGTGCGAGTGTTTTTCCTACTACGGTAGATCCAGTAAAGGATATTTTGTTGACAATGGGGCTCTCCATGATCGCGCTGCCGATGACATCTCCTCTTCCATTGACCATATTGACTACGCCGGTGGGCAAGGCTGCGGTATGAATAGCTTCCATCACAATCTGTGCCTGCCAGGGGGTGAATTCGCTGGGTTTCAGGATCACGGTGCAGCCGGCGGCCAGGGCAGGGGCTAACTTCACGGCGATGGAGCCTGCAGTGGCATTCCACGGTGTAAACAAGGCCGCTACGCCTACCGGCTCCATGATCACCGTAGATTCGTTGACCTGGCGTTCAAAGGGATAGTCTTTCAGCACGGCAATGTAATTAGTAAATGTAGTGGCAGCCAGTATGTTAGCCCACCTGGCACGGTCCCTCGGGGCACCGTATTCCAGGATGGTTGCTTCTATGAGATCATCCATCCTATCCATGATGGCATCGTGTATGCTTTGGAGGTAGGTGATCCTTTCGGGGATGCTACTTTGCGCATAGGATTTTAATGCTTCATCTGCTGCGCAGATAGCGGCCCTGGTATCTTCTTCATTAGCATAGGTCAATGAAGCTATTGCTTTGCCATTGAGCGGACTCAAGATGCTAGCTGTTTCTTGTCCATAAGCAGGCAGGAACTGTCCGTTGATATAAACACTGTTGATGATTTTCATACTTAGATTTTACAGCAAAATTAGCGGTCGGACAGCCACCGTGTTTTGCTACACGGCTCAATTATATTTTGCTGTATGGCTCATTGATATGTTGTCTGCGGCCGGGCGACATGCCCGTTTTATCTTTAAATAGTTTATTGAAGGACTGTGGGTATCCGAATCCCAACTCATAGGCGATCTATGCGGCGGAGGCATTGGATTGCAGCAGTTTACCTTGGCCGGTTCTATGATATGCTGGTGAATGCAGGCTGTTATTGTCTGTGAAGTATGCTACCAGGGAGGCTTCGAATTTCGTCAGGATATCGTTGCTGAAAGATGACCGGTTGCTGACGATGTAAAATTGCTAAGAAGCGGGGGCCCAGGAGTATCCAAAATAAGTATTGTTGTATCTAAAATACGGGGGAGGGGGGGAAATATTTAGTATCTTGTATAAGGCTATGAAATCGTTAACGCCCTATCCTCCGTGTTATGTCCCAAGTTTACTCCAATGATCGATCTACAAGATCTGATTCCCAGGCAGTTGCCAATAATATTCCAGCTACGCGTTCATCCGGAGCCGGCATCTTATCAACGGCAGCATTCCGTGAGCAGTTACCCTACTATACCGGGGTATTGCAGGAACGTATGGCAGGAAAGGCATTATCTCTTCAGCGACATGTTGATACTGGCGAAAAAGGACCTCTTAAGATGGTAGCCCCAGGTAACGCTTCCATTCAGTTTAAAAGAGAACATGCTGTTAACTATGTACGTCAGCATGATGATGTATGGCGTTGGCTTAAAGATTATGGAGTTGAAAACAGAACAAGTATTAGCAAGGAGGATGTCAAAAACTATTTGATGAGCGATGAATCGATAGAACATAGAATGGCACTATTGAATGAATGGAATAGAGGGCATGACTCCGAGAGTGCCTATTTTATTGAACATACATTTACTCCTGGGCCGTCTTCAACTGGAACTACGCCAGCGGTTGTCGCCCCTCAGGTTGCTACTTCAGTCTCTGCGCGCCCCGCCCGGGTAATGGCTGCGCCTCCAGCGGCGGTACTATCGACACCCAAAAAGAAGGCACCACTATCGTTATTTCATCCTACATCTCCTGCAGGGCAGGGCTTTGATGATGTCCAAAAAGTTCCGGGAGGACATGCTTTGAGTTTGCCACTTGACAATGGTGAAATAATAAAAATACCGGGTATGACGCTGGCGTATCGTTCGCAATTGCATGCTGAGCAATTTATGCAGTCGGCACTTTATTCTCCCCTTAAAAGTGAGGCTCCTACGAAGCTTCGCAAAGAACATCCGAAGAGTGTAATGCCTCCTCGAGTACATGTTATTGAAAGCGGGAGAGACATTGTAAAGCTTGCGAACCAGCAGCTTCGATATTCAAGTGCGCCGCAAATCTCGGTGACTACAACAGTAGCTAATGCAGCAAGTTACAGGATGCTGAAGCGATTTCATATGACCAATATGCTTGTTTCGGTTTTTGGTAGCAGCGATGCGCCTGCCTATGATGAGATCGCAGCTACGGTGGGAGATGAGGAGGCATTTGCCGACGGTATATTACAGGTACTACAAGGCCAGGGCACAGATGATATTATCTTATCAGAGGAGGAGCGTACAGCGATGTTACACCTGATCGGCATATTACAAAGTGAGACCAACCGTGGGTTGGCGGCGCCTGTGGAGTTATATAAGGCAATGACTCTTCTAAAAGCGGGTAGTATAGATATTAATGAGGTGATAGGTTCCAATCAACAATCGTTGTTTTGGGCAGCAGCGAAAAAGGGAGGTGCGAAGGCTATCAGGGATATTTTACAGGCGATGCGATCCATTAAGCTGGCGGCGGCACAGGTAAATGTTGCCTATTTTGAGCACCAGTTGGCGGGGCGCACCTTTAAAACTAAAAAGGAAGCGCTGGATGCTGTTCGTATTGAAGAAGCCAGGGCCAGAGATCCATTTACCGTTGAGGGGAAGATATCGGAATTGGTACGTCTTCAAATTATCAAAGCACTAAAGCAATTGCGTTATCAAAAGACATCAGATGAAAACGATCGAGAAGAATTATGTGCACAGGTAGCGGAGGAAGGTTTTAAGGACAAAACCGGACAAGATGTAAATGCCAAGGATATCCGGATGCTTGCTGACAAGTATCTCTCTGAATAAGGGGTAGGGGGTCTTGGCTATGTGGCATGGTGGGGTTGTGGCATACATTCACCAGGGCGCATCTACTTTTTCTTTGCGGAAGATGGCGAAGAGTGCTGAGAGGTAGTCTGTCTGTGTTTTCGCCTTTTAGTTTTTCGAACATAGACAAGCTGGTGTTGCAAGTAGATGAGAAACAACAAGATAAATTCAAGGTCATTTCAGTAGGGTATTTACCGGTCAATTAATCTTTGCCAGCTCGTTTTTATTACATATATTCAGTACGTTAATCTGTAACCCATAACCCTAAGTCAACAATTCTCACCTTCAAAAGCAAACTGTTATGAAAAAGATCAGTCAAAAAAAACTCAACCTGGGCAAAGTAAAAATCGCTGACCTGAGCAAAGGCAAAGCCGAAGGACGTATCTGCGTAACTTCTATCGAAGATACCAGCTGTACTACTTCTTCCCGTCTTATCACCCGTTGTGATTGCCTGTAAAATTTTCAATGACGGCATTTAAGCCTGTATTTCACGAAGAGGGCTGGTCAATTTAATTGGTCAGCCCTTTCTATATTTCCCGGTAGCTGCCTGTATAGCGGGCGTTTGTTTTATAAGGGTTAATGCGTACTTTAGGCTTTCCGCCTATTGCGTGTATAATAGCTTGTTATATGAATGCGTTTTTCTCTCCTTTATTTGATTACAATTATCATTACAATCAACAGCTGACTACGCTGTTTGCTACGCATGGCGATACTTTGCCGGAGAAATGTGTGTTGTTATTCAGTCATATCCTCAACAGTCACCAGATATGGAATGCCAGGATAGAAAGCCGTGAACCGGGAGTGGGTGTATGGGACCTGCATCCCCGGGAACAGCTCCGAGAGATAGACCAACAAAACTATGAGGATTCTTTACGTATACTCCGCGAACGTCGGCTGGAAGCTATCATTCATTACCGGACCTTTAAAGGCGACCCCTTCAGTAATAGTGTGCAGGATCTATTATTCCAGGTTATCAATCACTCTACCTATCACCGGGGACAAATCGCTACGGCATTGAGAGTGGCAGACATCCCTCCTATCAATACGGATTATATTTTTTACAAGATGACGGTTATTTAGCGTCAACGCCCGGTGTAAGTGTCTACCGGGAATTGTTGTACGCTGCAAATACCTATGGAATAAAGGCTCCGCCGGAGGTAACATTGACTATCATGGCGGGTTGGTCCTGCTGCAGCAATACCGGTATCAGCAAATGGTTCAAGTGTATGAGTGCAGACAGCAACACTTCGATCTCCTGCTGCCGTTCACTCCACGGCGCTTCTCCTGTTGCCAGTGCGATCCTGCGTTGTATACCGGCATTGTGAATCACTATATTCAGCTTGTCTGCTATCCATTGATAGAATTTAAGTATTTAAACAGTTATTGCTGTACCGGCACCTGGTACTGATAATCTATTTGTTTCAATATCTTACCATTATGATCCTTTATCAGGCTCAAACGGCCAAATGCATCATATTCATAGTAGCGGGTACGGCCGTCGGGTGTTGTTTCGCTTGTCATTCCTACCAGCGGTAAATAGGTATAGGTAGACACCATCGCCTGTGTATTTGCCAAGGCGGTACGGATTTTTGCCAATTCATTCCGTAATGTCTGGTCACTCGGCGGCTGTTGCAGGATATTATCATTTACTAATGCAATCACCGTATTATAGTCACTACCCAATATTTTGGCTACCGGATATTGACGATCATACCCCCACAGATATATTTCTGAAGCGTCGCCGGACTTTGACTGCTGTTGTATGTTTCCTAACGCGTCATACTGCTGGTATTCTATCCTTTTTTCAGGGTTGGTTGTATTCTGGCCATAGGCCTTGCTGCCGAGTACTGGCAATGTTGCATTACGGGGGTTGATCAGATACTGATCGCGTTGTATTTCAAAATTGCTCCCGTTAGAGGTCAGTTGTTCTATCACTGCATTATTCATATGCAGGGTATTCATTTGCTGATATACATTCTCTGACAGGAAATCAGTAATGTATTTGTTACGCTGCCGGATCACGCTACCATTGCTTGCGAATGTTTGCTGTTCGGTCACCTTCAGGTTATCCAGGTTATTATAGCTGTAGATAGTAGTATTAGTGAGCACGCCGGTTCCTTGCTGGTCATAAATCTTTTCATAGACGGTATCCAGGTGTATCCAGTATTTATACCGGGGATAGGCAACGATATCGAAGAGGTCGAGGTTTTTAAGTTCTACCTGAGGGCCATAGGACAGGAAGTTAACTGCCTTTCTTTGTAACACATAATTATCAAACCAGGAGAAAACACGGGCATCAGAACTATAAATATTCTGCCGTTCACCCACTAGTTTAAATGAGTTATTGTCATTGCGATATTGCCTTACTGCTGTTTCAAGACCATTCAAAAATCCGTTGTTAGCATATGGGGCGTTATAAATAACGCTACCATTCAGCCAGTTTCCTGGTTTATTCCTTACTATTTTGAACTCATGTTCTTGCAAGCCATTTTTTGCTTTTTCGCCATATCCTATGGTTACATGTTTATAATTTACCAGCGCTTGTCCGCTAATATACATCGGCATCAGGCTATAGCTGCTTAGTTTTCCAAATAGAAAGGATTGTTGCCTGCCTTCTAGTCCGCCACCACCCAATACATTTTTGCAGGTCATATATTTTGTAACGCTATAATTGGGTTGATAAAACCTTACTTGTTCTGCTTCTCCCGAAGATATAGCCAGTTCTGACGATTTAGCGTAGTAAAACTCTTTTACTTCAGGAGCGGTATTGGGAATAGCGGTGGCTCTTAATTGTTTTACCCGGAGGCCAGGTATAATTACATTACTATCAATCTGTGATATATTTCCGACGCGGGCAGTTACAGACCCTAATCCTCCCATGGCGGCTCCGTAAGCGGTTACCTTTATTGTATAGGTACCTATTTCGCTTAGCGACATGTATTTCTCGACAGCAGGTAAATTTCTACCTAGTAACTGAGACGATATTACCGTACCCGAGGGGGCTGTCAATTCGACTTCTGCCATATTATGTATGGGATCATATTCATCGGGGGATAAGATATTAGCACGTTGTCTGAATCTGACAGTTTGTGGATAACTGATAGTAAAATTTTTGGTGATGCTTTTTGCTCCTTTCAGGCCTTCTCCTGAGACAGTAGCGCTTGTTGTTTGTTCCGAAGGATATACTGTTACCTTCTTTCTTACAGTGTTACCTTCCCATACAATTTCTTCTTTTCCACCAGTTGGATAAGTGATAGTACGTAATACACCCATTTTAGCGGCTACGGTATCTGGTTCTTTATTATTTCCATAGCCGTTAAACAGGTTATAATCTTTTTCAGATGCGGATATTTCAATCAGGGATGCGTCATTATCTTTCTGGACTACAGCGGGCGAATAATATCCGTCTGCACGTCCATGAAAATATCCGCCATAATCCTGGGCACAAGAAAGTCGAGGCGGCAGGTTATTCATATTATAATATTCAAACCGGTAACTAAGAGGAGCCCCCGATCCCACTATATTCTTTTCTAAAATACCTGTAAGGAACAGCCGTTTGTATCCATAGGGTACTGGTATATTTTGAACATTTCCGGTAAATCCATTATTTAAAGCATAGGTATATTGCAGTTCGTAATCTTTTTTCAGGCTACCATTGTAGAATACTTTGATAGTATTGATACATTTATCTTCCAAGTCTTCTCTATCTGTGGAACCAAAGAGCAGCTGTGTTTTACCAGCGACAATTGATTTCAGAACGACTCCCCTGCTGGTAACATATTGCACACATAGGCTTTGCATATTAGGTACGATTGGAGTCTGTTCGCATTGAGTATTTCCTCCGCTACCATTCCATTGATAATCTCCTTGCCCTGGATACATGAACACATAGCTTTCGCTGATAGAAGTGGCATAATTGCTCAGGGTTAACGGATCATAGTTCAATATAACTTCGTCACCTCCGGGATATGTAATCTTGTTCAAGTACCAGGCCACGTCTACATAAGAGGTATATTCATAACCACAGCTACCTGTTGTCTTAGAAGATTCTCTAGCCTGATCGCCACCAAACCAATACGTAATACCATCCCCATCAACAATCCTGAAATCCCATGAACTTCGTTGTGACAGGGTGGCTCTTTCAATCTTTACGTTGGCTATACTTATCTGCTGTACGGTTTTATTGTCGTCCAGGAAAAACTTTCCAGATAATCCATTCACATTGTAGGAGAACTCATCTGACTGTGTATCATAGATATCATCCTGCTGTACAAATGGTTCCACATATTTTGCCAGCTCTTCTCTACTATTATTAACAGGATTAGGCCTACGTGTGCTGGTAAGGTCATCCTTATGCATTACCGTCCTCGTGATCACTCCGCCAGCATTTAGTACCCAATCGACTCCTACTCTCGATGCGATCTGATCTACTTTTACGCCATTAGAACTATAGCTAAGTCCAATGGGTACATTTACATTGCGATAACGGATCGTATATAATGGGATATCAAACTGGGCGGTACCGGTGAACAATCCTGTGGTGATGCGGGTATCTTTCACCAGTTCTGCCGCATTGGGGGTAGGAGGTAAGATTTTAGGTAATTCAGGAGTTTGTGCCTTTTGACTCCGGGCCGACACTGTGATTACCAGCAACATTTTTAATAACAAAAGTCTAATGACTGTCTTCATAAGGTAAGCGATTGATGACTATGCTACAGACATTTTTGCCGATTTGGGGAGGTCCAGATAATAGCAACATCGGTAGCTACTGTACAGTTTGAAATACTAAAAATATACGGGTCAACTACCAGCAAACCGGTAGGGGGCTGACCCCAAACAACATTAACAAATAAAAAAAAATTTATCCAGATGGCAAAATTCTCAGCCGGTTGCTTTTGCGTTAGTGGAAAACTCAGGTAAAATCCTAATCGGGGAAAATGGCCCTATAAACAAAGCATAATAGGACTTTTAAACAAAATGAGATGGTTTAACCTATGGTAAGTTTGCATTATCAAATCACATTAAACCATATCAAGATGATATCAAATGAAGTTTTACAGCAACCGGTAGGTTCACCGTTCGAAGCGGCTTCGACTGCGGAAGAGGTGATAGCCGGTATAGATCTGACTGGTAAAGTAGCCATTGTAACGGGGGGATATTCCGGTATAGGTCTGGAGAATGTAAGGGTATTCCGCCAGGCGGGTGCGCAGGTGATTGTTCCTACCCGGGATCATGCCAGGGCGGTAAAAGCGTTGGAAGGGATTGACGGTGTGGAGATAAGGCAGATGGATCTGCTGGACCCGGCCTCTATCGATGAATTTGCTACCTGGTTCCTTTCTACTAATCGTCCGTTGCACCTATTGGTGAACAGTGCAGGTATTATGGCCAATCCTTTCACGCTCGATGGGAGGGGGTACGAAATTCAGTTTGCGACCAACCACCTGGGGCATTTCCAGCTGACTGCCCGTCTCTGGCCGGCATTAAAACAAGCTAATGGCGCCAGGGTTGTGTCTGTATCTTCGCGTGGGCACCGCCGGTCTGCTGTGATCTTTGAAGATCTGCATTTCGAACACCGGGCATATGACGGTTGGGCAGCCTATGGACAATCCAAAACGGCCAATGTTCTTTTTGCGCTGGCGTTGGATCAACGTGGCCGGGAGTATGGTATACGTGCCTTTTCTTTACATCCGGGGGCTATCGTTGGGACCGGGTTGGGTAAACACCTCTCCGCCGAAGATATCCGCAGGCTGGGTGTTGTCGATGCACAGGGTCGTCCGATCATTGATCCGCAGCGCCAGCTGAAGACACTGGAGCAAGGTGCTTCCACCCAGGTATGGTGTGCAGTAAGTCCTTTGCTGAATGGATTGGGGGGCGCCTATTGTGAGAACAACGAGATATCCCCGGTAGTAACGCCTGAGGAAGTGAGTGCCTGGTCGCAGGATATATTGGCACAGCGTCCGGGGGTGATGAGTTTCGCGGTAGACCCGGAAGCTGCCGAGCGTTTATGGCAGGTGAGCGAACAACTGACCGGCGTAATCCTTGATAAGTAACTGCCAACATACCACCAACAACCTGATAACCAGACATTATTCCAGGAAGATGCCTGGTTATTAGTTGTGCCAGGCAACGCAAATACGCCGACATACGTATGTATATCTGCAAACGTTTGTTTTATATTTATATAAGTATAGTTGACATGGCGAAACCGAGTACATTTTCAAAGGCTGACATATTTATGTCCTGTATAAGTGAGCGGTATTACAGTAGCGAGATATTGATCCGCAAACATTCCCTGATACGGATGATATCCGGGGAAATGAGGGTGACCTTTGCAGAGGGCTCCTATACATTTAAGGGGGGAGATACTATATTATTCCCCTTTAATCAATTGGTGAAGATTGCTAAATACCCTGCTGGCGGGCAGCCTTACAAGTCTGTAGCTATCTATTTCACTACAGAAATGTTAAAAAGACACTATATCCACGCTACCCCGGGTAATGAGGTACCGGAGATCCCGACGATGAAAATGATGGATCAGCATCCGTTGTTAGACAGCCTGTTTGATTCTTTATCTCCTTACTTCCGGTTGTCGGATGAGTTGCCGGCAGAAATTGCTAATGGCAAGGTGGTGGAAGCGTTGACCATCCTTCGTTCTATAGACCAGGATGCCAATCATATATTAGGTAGTTTTGACGATCCGGGGAAGATAGACCTGGCGACGTTCATGACCAAAAACTATATGTTCAACCTACCTATGGAGCAATTTGGCTTTCTGACGGGTCGTAGTCTGACTACTTTTAAAAGGGATTTTAAAAAGGCGTTTAACACCACTCCTCAACGTTGGCTGACACAAAAGCGGCTGGAGCTGGCCCATAAACAGATATTTGAGCAAAAGCGGCGGCCTTCCGATGTATACTTTGAGGTCGGCTTTGAGAATCTCTCCCATTTCTCCTTTGCCTTTAAAAAACAATTCGGCTACCCGCCAGGGGGCGCTGCACATCTTTCTGCTTAACATCTGACATCCTGCTTAACATCTGACCGATAAAACGGCCGCCGGTCTGGGGGGACCGGCGGCTTCCTTTTCATTATCTTTTCGAATTACCAGGCAAAACGTCTTGATCTGCTAACACCGAATGGTACACATGCGCATGTGAGCAAATGACCGGGGTCATCGCGGTTTGTTTCTTATGAGCTACTACAACTTATTGCTATGAACAGGCATCCTATTTCCCTTAATTTTTCAGGAAGTCCTCTATTACAACCAATACTTCCTGCTCATATTGTTGCTGCCGGCTACGGCCTCTCTTTGTATCCGGGAAATAGTCGCTGATCTCGTAATTCCTACCGTACTTGTTCTTCTTATTGGAGATACCATAATAAATATCGCCGGTAACCTCTGTAGCGATGATAAACACTTCGTCAAACCGCATCAGCTTGCGTGTGTAGATACCGGGTACTTTCTGGTAAACGGTATGTTGTGTCTTATCGAATATATATGTCAGGTTCACATTAAACAGGAAGTCGTAGCAGGCGTATCCCATAAATATCACTCCCAACATGTAGAGCACGGTATTGATATCGCTGCTCAAATCGACGACACGAGGTGCGACGAATGCAATAATGGCTCCTATTATGCAACCAATGATCTTGTTCTTGTAACTTTTTTTGGGTTGCAGGCTGAGCCGGCCATCCATTATTATGAGATTGTATTTTTCTACCATTGTACATCAATATAGGGTCTGTTAAGTCGGAATGCCCATAATTTTGCTTGTTTCTTCGATTACCACCTGTAGTGGTTTGGTTACAAACACGCTCTGGTGCAGCATAATCATCTTTTTCTTCCCATTTTTATACAGGATAATGGAAGCGGTTGCATTCATGGTAATGAGGAAGGATTGTTTTGAGATCAGGAAGTTTTCGAAGTCGTCGAAGCTGAATACCTGTTCACCGCTAAAGAAAAACGGCTGATAACGGAGGGTCCGGTCGCCGGTACTGATCCGGAGCTTACCTGATGTACGTAAAAACAGGATCACACCAAGGAAGGCGACGAAGCCGGCGATCACTTTGTTGCTGGTGGTAGGGGCGCCTTTGATCAGGATCAAGGCAACGATGAGGAAAAGGAATAAGGCCAGTGTTATTATGAATACTGTTTGCGGCTTCTTTGTATAGACGTTGCCTTCCTGGGTGAAGTACTTTAATGATTGCATATGGTTTACCTGGTAATGGTTTACAAATTTTCAACAGCTGCAAATTTGTGAAAGGGCATCTACAATGACAAATATCCGGATACTACAAAACATCTATATTGTAAGGAACTATATCTACAGCGCGACTACAAAAATATTAAATTATTGGTAATTAAATCATTAGATACCATACATTGACTACAATTACGAACCATCTATTAACGGTAAGGGGGTATTGATCTGTAAGGCGGGCGGGCGGGCAGGTACCCTGTTGTGATGGAGATATGGCAGGTGACGGCTGATCCTGGGGCGGGGTTGTTGCCGGTGCGGGTATTGTACCCGGGGATGTGAGGAGGAGAGCTGGGGTGGTAATACAGCAATGACATCGGCTACGGTGGCGGCCCTATGCGTCTTTATCCTCCCCGCAGTCATCGCTTGCACCTGTAAGGTGAGTATCAGTGTGCCTTTGCCGGGCGGTGTGCTATCCAGCGTCAGGCCGGCAAATGGCGTGTGCATATCTATTATATGCGTCAGGGTGGAGGATTCACCTATCCGCCGGGTGCTAAAATCTATCCGGGAAGCGACCAGGGTAAGCCGGAGCTGTGTGATCCCTGTTACCTGCCGGAGGGATTGAGGAGGGATATGTAGGGTACCATTCCTGGTAAGTTGGGGTGTTATCGTAAGGTATTGTTGCAGCCCTGCATGTCTATTGAATGAAAAGCCCTGCAACCCGGCAGTTCTTTCTCTCAGGCCGGCCAGGGTACTATTCAAGCGGTTGACGAGGGCGCCATCGTAGGGGAGGTGAAGGTGCGGGAGGATGGTTTGCCTGATGAGGCGACCATATGTACTAGTGATGCCGAAGCGATATGCTGCTTTGCGGGTGGCGGGTGTCTGCCGGACTTTTTCGGGCAAGGTACGTATGAAGTAATCGCCATGCCGACAATACCCGACCATATTACCCAGTTTGCCTGTGAATGTAATGAACCCTGTTTGCCGAGCCATTGAATATAGGTTTTCACGGAAGTTACGTAAAGGATCTGAATTGGTATGTTGACGGGATTTGACGTTATTCGACGTTGCTTTAAGAACTATTGTCCATTTTGCAAGCGGTTTTGTGTATACATTAAAAGATATCGAACATCGCTATAACGGGAGTTGATTGTTGACAAAAAAAATATTTATGTTATAATAATAAGGGATGGGATGTAGTGGAGATAGCGGCGGGGCTACCTGGCTTAAGGGAATGATAAGCTTTGGTTATACTAAAGGTGGACCTGGCGCAGCTTTATGACAGAGAGGTGCGTTAGCAGTTAAGCATTGGTGTATCCTGCAGCAGTGATAATGCCTGCTATTTATCCTGTTATATCAGATTTTATCGCAAAGGCGCGAGCAGTATCAGCGGTCAATGCTATTGCACTGTGTGATGTGATTTGTATAATGGTGCCGGGCATTCATCCGGCATCATTGCAATGATCCGGCATTGTTGTGCATTCTAATGTGGAGGGGGATATCTTAACTTAAAGTATGGAATGTGCATAGCGTCCTTCTATAACCCTCAAAATGTACAGCACATGAAAAAATTAAACAGCATCAAACAACACCTTACGAGGGAAGAGCTAAAACATGTTAAAGGAGGCGGCGGTCCTGTTGTGATAGGGCAATGTTTCCTGATGGTCGGCTGCCTGGTACAATGCCTGGTGAACGGGTATGGCAAGGCTAAATGTGAAGCCGCACTATGTATCTGTTTTGATTAATCACCCAGCCCGGGCTTCTTTTCTTTGTTTCGTTTACGCTTGGCCGGATGCCATATCCGGCTGAGCTATTTTCAGCCGGCGAAGTTATTGAGTACTTTTAATGCTTTTTCTGCGTCTTTATTGTCGACGAAGATATGATCGTGGTAATAGCCGGCGACTACGTTACAGCTGATATTTTCCTGTGCGAGTGCTTTTGAGAATGCGGCAGTGAGGCCTACCGCTTCCAGGGAGGAATGGATGGTGAGGGTGATCCAGGCGGCGATATAGGTATAGGATAATTGCAGGCGGTCTGCTACTTCTTTACGTAGGATCAGTGTAAAGCCTTCTTCTTCTTTCAGGAACATCACGGTATCTGTGATGGCTATTCCTTCCAGCGACCTTACGGAGCAGAATACGTACTCACCCGGTTGGTGGGTGGGGCGCATTTCTTTTAATAGTTTGTCCAGATTTGTCTCTCCTGCCATTATATGTGGAATTTGTTCGAAGATACGGCAGCTGGCTGATTTTCGCTATGCTCAATTTTATAAAAAGCGTCAACATCTGCTGACATGCTGCTGTTAGCTTTACGGTAATAGCAGGAGGTGGTCGCTGGTACGAGTGCTGGATGGGGCGGTGGACCGGGAGGTGGTATTACACCGCGAGGGCTGGCAGGCCTTCGTAAGCGGCGGGTGTGATCACGGAGGCGTCGTCTGGTTTTGTTTTGCGTACGGAGTTGACGGGCCAGTGTTCCAGTTGTTCTGAGGGGATGGCATAGTCGAGGATGTGTTTGATATCCAGGTCGGTGAGGTTAGGGTTGAGCCATTCTTTTTCCAGTTCTACGGGCAGTATAAGGGGCATTCGGCCACCGTTTTCGCCACCGTTGTGTATTTGTTTCATGACGGTGTTGGCTTCGCGGGTGATGACGGTGAAGGTGCCTGGTAGTTCGCCGGTTTCGACGTTAGGGAAGTGGGAGTATTGATAGAGGCCGGCGAGGAAGAACATTTCGCGGTCTTTGACGCGGATGAAGTAGGGTACTTTATTTTTCCAGCCTGGTATTTCGCGATGTTCGAAGAAGCCGGTGGTGGCTACGAGGCAGCGATTTTTGCGGATGCGATTCCAGAAGGTGTTAGGTTCCAGTACTTTTTCTGCGCGGGCGTTGACCATCCATTTGCGTCCTTTTTTCACTTCTTCCGGTGTCTTCATATAGGGAGCAATGACGCCCCATTCGAACTTATGTAATTGGAATTTGCCATCTTTAGCGGTGACTACCGGCCATTTAGGATATCCCTGTCCTACTTTATGCCAGGTAGGTTCGAAGTTGGCGAACAGTTCGCCGCCGGCTTCTTCGCGGGCGGTTTTCAATTCGGGCAGTAATTCGTAGATGGTGGTGATCTCTGTAGAGAAAGCGAGGTCGTAACACATAAGGTTAGTTTCTTTCGATTTCGGATAATGACGCTTCAATTTTGGCGGCGCCGCTTCTGAGTCGGACATATAGTTCTCCGAAGGAGAGGTATAATTCGACGCGGACAGTTTCGCCTTTTGCTGGTCGCCAGCTGGTATTATACCGGATATACTGCCTGATCTTAGGCCCTAATTGCGGGTTTGGTTCCCATTGTTGTGTCTGCAGTATGGCAGCATAGATGTGGTATCCTGCGGGTTGGCCGGCGGCAATATACAAATTCTGTTTTTGAGTATCGTCGGCGATATCATATACACGGGCGTGGATGTCGTTCAATTGGGCGATGTGGGTCTCAGCGGTTGTTCTGTCTTTATAGTGAGTGAACAAGAATACGCCTTTGACCTGGGAGTCGAAGTGATCGATTCCCCTGGAGTAGGATTGCCTGACGAAATAGGTGTGTCCTTCCGCGATGATAGCGTCCAAGATGTCTTTACTGAGCAGTGCCAACGGATTGTGCATAGGTCCTTTTTATCATTTCAATTCGTCAGCAATATTATGCTAAATATTTTAGTATTTTGAAAAATATTGCCCATTGTCTTTACGCTATTATTTTAAAAAAGGGACATCTGCGTGCCGGTATTGGTGAGTCCGAAGAGGGATTGTGTTTCGCGATAGAAGGGTATATCATAGCGGCCATCGTGTACATGGAGGAAGAGGTATGTTTCGGAGAGGCCTTGTTGCTGCCAGGTATCGAAGCGTTGTTGCCATTGGCGGAGGCGGATAATGTCTAAGGGATCGTTGCCATGTACGACGAACCGCAGGAATAACTTGGGAGTGGTGAGTGCCATATGGAGGCAATCACGGCGGCCGGGGGTGTCGGTGATGACGGCGCCGATACCCAGTTCATACAGGGTATCGAAATATTCTCTGCGAGTGTGTTCCTGGCTGAACCAGTCGGGATGCCTTACTTCGACAAAAAACTCCACATCTGCGGGGAGGGATCGCAGATAGGCGTAAAGGTTATCCTTACGGTTGGGCGCGAAATATTCGCTCAGTTGGAGGAAGACGGGTCCTAGCTGGTCGCCGAAGGCGCGTATCCCTTCCAGGAAGGCATATGTTTCGACGCCGGCGTTGATCAGGGAACTTTGGTGACTTATTTCCTGTGGTACCTTGGGGCAATATTTAAAATCACGGCCTTTGGATTTCTCGGCCCATTTAGCGATCGCCTCGGGGCTATAGATCTTATAATGTGTAGCGTTGAGTTCGACACAATTGAATTGCCGGGCGTATTCTGTGAGGAAGCCGGTATCTTTTAATCCTTTGGGGTATAGGGAGCCGATGTATTCTTTGCGGGTCCAGCCTGAGGTACCGATCCGCAAGGTGTGGGGTTGCGGAGTGCCTATCAGCACTTTCGCGTTGATATATTCATCCGGGGGGAGGTGTATGTCCACCTGATCGTAGTTCTGCCAGTTTGCGCCAAAATCCATGGTGTAAAGATATTACGAAGCGCATAAAAAAGGTGCATTCCTGTTAGTAAATGCACCTTTTCTGTATGACGATATTTTTATTTCCGGAGGCCGGAAAGTAATAGTATCTGACGGCTGCTATGACGGGTATGATAAGTGCTATCCAACATGATCTTATTGCATCTTTCTGATCCCAAAAGATATAGCGTACGAATTCAAAGAAGGGGTGATTTGTAAAAAAAGGCGCACTCCCTGTGGAATGCGCCAAGTGTGACATGGTTTCCGATTACGAAAAGATTTCGCGGATGGTACAAAACTACTATGCCTGTCATTCACCGAAAGGGGGTCAATGTGGCAAATATTGGGGTGTTTGTGCCAGTCTGTTATAAGGATTGTGTTTTTTTTTACGCCACCCGGACAGTTGATCGTAGTCGACCGATTGACCTACGGTGATAGTGGCTGTCGAGGGCGGAGGCGTTGAATATCATGAAAGATATGTGCTCCCGGGATGGGTTTGTGTATCAAGGGGTTAACCGGGACAATGTTTTTGGTGACCGGGCAGGATCGCTGCCCGGTATAGTAATCATTAAAGGAAGATGCAGGAGCCGGTTGCAGGTTCGCAAAAGCAGGTACCTTCTACGCATCCACCGGAGCCGCTGCAGCGAGCAAAACAGCTAGCGTTAACTGTTTTTTTGTTACCACCGCCAACTATGCTGCGTAGTTCGTTGCGGCGGATGGTTTCGAATGACATTTTCTTCATAAGGTTGTTTTTAATATGAATTAAATTATGTGCCGTGGTTGCAGGAGTATTGCAGCGAATTTTCTTATATTCTTTGTGGGAGAATTATTAATACTTTTGGGGGACGACGTATATTTTATTATTTTCTTATGAATAACACAACGTATTTTATTCATCCTACGGCGGTTATTGATGAGGGGTGTATTATTGGTGCAGGGACGAAGATCTGGCATTTCTGTCACCTCATGAGTGGTTGTAAAATTGGTGAGCAATGTAACCTGGGCCAAAATGTGGTGGTATCTCCGGGAGTAGTATTGGGCAATCAGGTAAAGGTGCAAAATAATGTCTCGTTGTATACGGGTGTAATTTGTGAAGACGATGTTTTTATAGGCCCTTCTGCAGTTTTCACTAATGTAATCAATCCACGCAGTGCTATAAACCGTAGCGCTCAGTTCCTTCCTACAAAAGTAGGTAAAGGAGCTACTATCGGCGCCAACGCGACCATCGTCTGCGGGCATACGATAGGTGCTTATGCGTTTATCGGTGCCGGGGCAGTAGTGACGAAGGATGTTGCGCCTTATGCGATGATAATGGGTAACCCTGCTGTGCAACGGGGTTGGGTAAGTGAGTACGGGCATCGTCTTCATTTTGATGCAGCCGGAAAAGCACATTGCTCAGAAAGCGGGCAGCTATATGCATTAGATGGCGGAGTTGTACAACGTATATTGTAATGTATGGGAGTAAACTATTTGCATGGCGGCGATCGATCCTATTCACTGTCATAGTCAGCGGCCGGAAGGTTTGTTGTCTCAATTTGTGGAGCACTTCTATGCCTTAACTATTTTTGTTATCTGCCTGCCTTATTGCTGAGATGAGGCAGGCAGATATCTTTTTTATAGTTTATTGTTTTTCGAGTAAGGCTTTGAGGTTGTCGAGGCCTGTCTGCAGATCGGCGCCGATCATTTCGCTCATATTCATGCCGAGCAACATGATGTTCATCGGGTAGGCCATATGTCCTTTGAATCCCCATTTTACCTTTGTTTGTTCCGGAGAAACGGATTCGGTGGTAAGATATGCCTGGGAGGTAGATGTGAAAGGTTCTATGAAACGTATTTCGTAGTCGATCCTCTCTCCTTCTTTAATATTTTTGATCTCCTGTTCTCCTTTGCCAACATCCTTCTTGTCGCTGCTCCAAGCGAATACGAACCCTACGGTAGCGTCTGTACCGCGATAGTCTTTTTTCATCTGAGGGTCCATTGTAGCCCATTTGCTGAAGTTGTCCTGATTTTTAAGATACCTGATATAATCGAACACTGCCTCTTTGGATTTGTTGATGGTGACTTCTCTTTCAACTGCGTAATCCTTTTTTACAAATAAAGCGATGATGAGAGGAATAGCGATGAGCACCACTATTACGATGAGTATCCATTTTAAGATTTTCATTGTAAGAACGATTTATATGAATGGTTGTGTGACGACATATATCAAATATAACATTTTAGACATTACATCATGCTATTATGTAATTATTAGCATGCTGATATGACCAGGTGGGTGCTAAAAAATATGTAATTTGCCGGGGAGTGAACAACAGGTGTTATACCTGGTAAGGAAGCGCTGTGGGGGCCAGCCCTTTTAAACGTTAAAATCAGATCATCCATGTACGAAAAGAAAATACCAGAGAACTTAGATTGTGGCATTAGTGTAGCCTTGAAGATATTGGGCGGGAAGTGGAAATCCTGGATCATAGGATGTATACAAGAGGGCATCAAGCGGCCCAGCGAGTTGCACCGGGAGATGAATGCGGCACCTTCGCGGGTGTTAAATATGCATTTAAAAGAACTGGAAGATTACGGCATCATTTACAAGACGGTGTATCCCGGATTACCGTTAAAGGTGGAATATAATCTTACGGAAGTGGGTAAGAGCATCCTACCTGTAATTGACGTGATGGACAAGTGGGGAACGGAGAACAGGGATTACCTGGCACAGATGATGGATCGTTTTAATCTCAACGGGAATAATTGATCTCACGATGATATGCAGTCGCCGCAACATCTCTATTGTTGCGGCGACTTTTTTTATAGTTTCCGGATGCGGATCATATTTCCATGTTTCGCCTCTTTCAGCCAAGTGAATTCTGCTTCCATGCGATCACCGGGAGCGGCCATATTTTTATCGTAAGCTTCTATGGCGGCAGCGCCTATACGATACCAGGGATGCCGGGAGGAAGTATTTTTGCCCACCCTGACCAGGGCGATGAACTTTTCTGTGACTACACCGGAGATCACCACTTTATCCCTGGCGGCAGCGCCTCTTTTCCACATCCACCAGTACAGGATGCCCGAGACGGGTACTAACAGCAGGGTAAGCACACCAAATACGGGAAGCAGGAACTGGACGCGAAAACCTCCAATACAGAATAGCAGAAAGGTAGCTACGAAGAGGATACCTGCCATGATCTTCAGGAAGAGGATCGGTTCTTTCATTACTGCTTTTTTGTCTTCGGGTGTCATTGGCAATATGATAGTAGTCGTGGGGAACTGTTCATAGTCTACCTGCAACAGTAACCAGGTATCGGGAGCGGGTGCGGGTACGACATGCAGGCTGACATGTCTGAACTGCAGGCTATCTGCTTCGAACATCCTTCGGGACAATTGAGGGCTTCCTCCGGAGAGTGTCTGCGCTAGCAGTACCTTTACTTCAACCGGTTCTCCCTGTTCGAATATATAACGGATGGTGTCTTTCTTTGTTAGTTCGATCCGGATGACCCATCCGCTGATGATGGTCTTTGTATTTTTTGACCGGACGGTAGCGAAGGTATTACCGGCACCTTTGAGGCGGAAGGCCCAACGTATACAAAAACATCCCAGCAGCAGCAGCAATATGCCTATCCACAGGGCTCCTGTATCCTGGGGAAAACCGATGTCAATAATAAAGCCGGCACCGACGCAGAGGAGTGTACCACCTATTATAGCGGCTACGACATCTGCCCTGTTTTTCATGCCAAGTTTTTGCAGGAAAGCGGATTCTTCGTCAGTCAGGAAGACCTCTTGTCTGTTGTTGTTATTCATCATTTTTTCTACCGGAATAAATAATTGCCGCTGTAAAATAAAGTATTGATAACAGTATTTCGTTGTTTATCCGGTATATATATTTTACCTTACTTATACTGATCACCCTAAAAAATTAGCACCATGAAAAAAATGATCCTGTTAACCTTGTTGTCCGGTTCTCTTATTGCCAGCAGCTATGCCAGCAGCGACTTAGGGACGGCAGCATCTACGGAAACCCAAGACAAAATTGCCGCCACTTACAATGTACGTATCGAATTGAAGGACTGGTATTCCGGTGCGCCTGTAAGTGCCGGTACATTACGTGGTTACAAGGCAACCAACCAGCAGACCGGCGAGGTGTATGAGTCTTCCCGCGATGGCAGTACCTTCGAGGGGTTACCTGCGGGTACTTACCGTTTTACGGCAGACCCTGGTCCCTGGGATGGCGCGGTACCTGCTACTGTGACTTTAAGCCAGGGAGCTGTAGGACCTGACGGTTATATCGTGGTAACGTTAGGTTATTGGAAAGAGTAGTAATCCGGTGCTCCCATGGTACAGATGGGAGCACCGTCATCTGTTGACAGTTGTTACATTTGCACGTTGTCAAAGAAAATATGCCTGTTGTCAAAAGGGGGTGATCAGGGACTTCAGGATGTCTTTTCTTTACATATAGGAACGAGCAAAACAACTGCCATGCGATTCTTCAAGCGATATATATTTCCGGCGTTATATGGTCTGTTGATTTACCTGACCATTCGGCTGTTACAGGATTCCCAGATACATCTTGCGTTCTGGCGCCGTTCGTGGCGGCTGAACCTTTTGGAGATGAGCGTATGCATTGCGATCTCTTATATCTGGGTCTATCTTTTCCGTCAGCTATTGCGTTATTTTGACCAGACACAAGGCCCCTTACAGCTAGGTTACCGGCGGGTAGCCAGGGAATTGCTTATCCTGGTATCTTCCACCCTGTTATTGTTTAACCTGACGGCTACTCCTCTGGTAGCATTTACGGACGATGGGCTATCGATCGGGGACCTGGCGGCAGTGAATGTAGTGCCTACAATGTTCGCACTTATTTACTACGGCATTGTTCGGAGTGGGCAGTTCCTGCAAGCCTATGTAGACAACCGGTTGCAGCTGGAGCGGGTCATGAATGAACAACTGGATACGGAGTTAAAATTCCTCAAAGCACAATACCATCCTCACTTTCTATTTAACGCGATCAACACTGTGTATTTTCAGATGGATGAGGATCTCCCTGGTGCAAAAGCGACATTGGAGAAATTCTCCGAGCTGTTACGTTATCAATTATATGACCAACAACAGCAGGTACCCGTATTACAGGAGATCGAATACCTGCACAACTACATAGGTATACAAAAGATCAGGAGCAGCAACCGGTTGTCGTTACAAGTGGATATAGATCCGAGATTACGGGATCAGCTGGTGTATCCGTTACTATTTTTACCTTTGGTGGAGAATGCATTCAAATATACAGGAGGCGACTATCAGCTGCACATTACTTTATTACTGTTACAACCGACCATCCTTATATTTACCGTCAGTAATTCGGTATCTGATACTCCTCCCGTAAAAGAGGATGCAGGTGGCATAGGCCTGGAGAATCTGCGGCGGCGGCTTGCATTATTATATCCCGGCAGACACCAGTTCAGTATCGAGGAACAGGACGGTTTATTTATTGCATCACTTCAACTGGTATTAACAGATGAGCAGCACTAAGATCTCGTGTATTATCACCGATGATGAACCATTTGCGAGGAAAGGACTACAAGGTTATGTGGAGAAAGTTGACTTCCTGGAATTAAAGGGCGTGTGTGAAGATGGGCTGCAACTGAGCCAGTTATTGCAACGGGAGCCAGTAGATCTATTATTCCTGGACATACAGATGCCGCAGCTCACTGGTATTGAGCTGTTAAGTACTTTAAGAGAGCCGCCTGAGGTAATCTTTACAACGGCTTATGAGCAGTATGCCATCAAGGGATTTGAGCTGAATGTACTGGATTATCTGCTCAAACCGATCTCTTTTGAACGCTTTATGAAATCGGTCAATAGGGCCTATGAGCACTTTCAACGCAGGCAAGTGGCAGCACCGGTTGTGCCGGCAGCTCGCTACCTGTTCCTCAAGGTAGATGGCAAGCTGGAAAAGATCCTGTTTTCCAGGATACTTTATATAGAAGCGCTGGAGAATTACATGGTCATCTATATGGAAGACCGGAAGGTGATCACCCATACTACACTCAAAGCATTACTGGAGAAGCTGCCTGCGGGGCAGTTCTTACAGATACATAAATCATTTATTGCTGCCCTGGACAAGGTGGACCGCATAGACGGTAACCTACTACATATTGGCAAGCACCAGATCCCGGTAAGCAGGAACTTCCGGGATGGCGTCATTGCCGCCTTAGTACGATGACCTTTGATATCAGAACTGATTGACCACTTCGACCACCCGCTCTATATCTGTAGTCTGGTGACAGTATGAAATAGGCAGGCTTAATACGGTAGCATGAATTTCTTCGGCCAGCGGTGTTGATTTCTGGTCCAGTGCTGGTATTCTTCTATAAAGGAGTGGTTCAGTTGATATAGATTTTCGTAGTCTATCATGCGTTTTAGTATTTTGTAAAGATGTAATCTTCTCTGTCGAAGTATTCTGATGCCAGCACCAGGAGTACGGCATCTTCGGAGAAGGTGTGCATGGTATGCCAGTCGCGGGTTTCGAGTATCAGGCATTTTTCGGGATGATCCAGTATGAAGTCTTCTTCTTTTTCTCCATCGTGACTGGAGATGGTACAACTGCCGCTGATACAGATAGCAGCTTGTACGGTACGTTGGTGTCTATGGCCTCCCCGAAGGGATTTGTCAACGCTATAGATGTAGTACACTCTTTTAATGTCGAAGGGTAGTATTTTTTCTATTACGGTCAGGTTACCACGATCATCGACAAAGGTCTGCAGGTTAAGTAAATGCGCCATTGCAAGTGTTTGGGGTTATGGGCTTCTCAAATAAATGGCATCCGGGTCTTTTCATTAGTTTACGAGGGCTAAGGTTCGTCTAACAGATGGTCAACATGGCCAGCGGACCATGCAATCAGGGTACAGCATTTTTTTCTAATAAATTGAATGGCAGGCAAGTCCTGCTTCACTTACGCTCATAGCCATATTAATGGCACGTGTTATACTCGCTCACTACGCACAATAGTTTTCATTTTGTTGCGATTTTCACTTATGCTTTACTGTAATGTTGTACGAATTTTCTTTACAGAATGGGTTATCATTTTGTTTTGCCAGGTGGCATATAATATCAGTTTTCAAGGTACACTGACCCACCTGAAAAATGGCGGCACTCCTTCGCTTAGTATGGTTCAGTGCTGTTTTTTATCAAAGGAGTATCGGTATTCCGTATCCGGGTGCCCCCAGCAGTTCGTTGGGATTATGGCGTCTGGAATACGGCATTGATAACGCGGACAAGGCTATACGTTCATGACTATCTTTTCCCCTTTTACGGCGGTACTTTTTTTGCCCGTTCCTTTTTTCTTTCTGCCTAGCCAGATGATAGTACCGGTAACTGGTAGCGAAGCAGCAAATAATGCTACCAGCATCGCGAGTAATTTAGTCGGCCATCCATAGGCGCTGCCTGTGTGGACGGGGTAAAAAAGACGGCGTATTTTCATGCCGCGGGATTCGCTTTCGTAAGGTTTCACTTTCAATACCTGACCACTATACCGGTCGAAGTACATATTGCTGACGATATTATCAAGGCGGATATCGCGACGTTCGATAGATGCATTGACAGCCCCTTCTTTTTTGGCTGGAAGGGTGATCTGTACATCTCCCTGGAAGGGATATTGTCTTGTAATGTTTGTGAACACATGTTCCAGCAGTCCGGTCTGTTGTACGGCACCTGCTACCTTCCTGCTCTTAAATTCTTCTTTTTTCTGCGGCTTACCGTCTGCGAGTAAAAAGACCATTTTGTTTACCCAGGAAAAGCTCCATACAAGTCCCGTGAAGGCGATGGCCAGCAGAAAAATGAGTGCGTAAAATCCTCCAACGGCGTGAATATCCCAGTTCAGCCTTTTGGGAGCACCATTCCACTTAATGCGGAAACGTTGTTTGACAGCAGCTTTCACGCGCGGCCACCAGATAACCAGGCCGCTGATAAGCATGATAAGGAATATAAGACAATTGATCCCAGTGATAACCTTCCCCGTTTCCCCCATGAGCAGGTACCGATGCAGCTTGAGCACGATGGTAAAGAAGCGTTTTTCATAGTCAAAAACGCCCAGTACCTGACCGGTATATGGATTCAGCGCGATGACGGTACGGCCTTCCTGCTTGTCGCCGGTTAGAAACAATATGCTACGGTCAGCATCATGGAAGATCTGTACGCGTTGGATCGGAGCACCAGCTACCTGCCGGGTAGCAATTCCCTGCAGTTCATCCAGGCTTTTGCGATGAGGAGATATGGTGTCCACTACCAGCAGATGGCGGTTGAACAGAAGATCCAGTTCTTCTTCAAATGCCAGTATGCTCCCGGTCAATGCGACTATAAACACGACCAGGCCTGATGTCAGGCCCAGCCAAAGGTGTAATTTCCCCATGAATTGTCGTACCATACGATATGTTTTAGGCCATCCCTAAAAAGTATAGGTCGCAGTAGCCAGCCAGTTGCGGGGTGTACCCGGGAATAGCCGAAGATAGTCATATCCTCCCACCCAGTATACCTGATTGGTCAGGTTATTCAGGTTCACCTGGAAGGATACTTTATTAATCCGGTAGTAAATACCTGCATTGAGTATCTGGTATGCAGGCAGCTTTTGTACTTGGCTGATAGATACAAAACGTTCTGTCACGAAGTTACCACCGATACCAAAGCCGAGTCCTTTCAATGGGCCCTGAGGAAGTGTGTATTTAGTCCAGAAGCTACCCTGATGACGGGGAGCATTGGGTTTTTGTCTATCCAGCAAGGCTTGCTCGAGCTTACCGGCAGAAAGTATTTTAGCGTCATTGAATGCATAGGTCACGATCACATTCCAGTTCGGTTGTATTTGGCCCACGAGATCGAGTTCCACCCCTTTGGCTTCTTCATTACCGGTTATCCTGAGGTCGGGTTGGCCTGCCACCCCCGGATCATAAAGAGCGTTTTTCTGACGGATACGATATACCGACAGATTAGCCGTCAACCTGCCACCTAACCACTCTGTCTTCAACCCACCTTCTATCAGATCACTTTCAACCGGGCTGAATGGTCCGCCTGAGAGGGGATTAGATTGTACGGTAGGATCCTGGGGATTGTATCCTTGGGTGTATGTACCGTATATGTTGATATTGGGGGCCGCTGTAAATACAAGCCCTACTCTCGGGAGGAGTTTATACTGACGTACGTTCATCTCTTTATCGGTTTTGTAGTTTGTTTTATCGAGATAGGTTTCATACCGGATGCCTGCCAACAGCTGAAAAGCACCCAGCTTTATCTGGTCCTGCAGGTAAAAACCGGAGAGTGCACTGTATACAGGTTTGGTAGCACTGTTAGTGGCTGCGCCGAAGGTATATTTAGCAACGTCGAGTGCATCATTGTTAGGATGCAGGAGATCGAAAGAAGGAACGTTAGGTTTAGGGATACTGATGGTTTGTTTCCCATCAAAGTAATCGTAGAATACATAGTCTGCTGCCTTTTTAGGATCGTAGGCTTTTGAGCCACCCGCTTTCAGGAGATAACCACTAGCGGTGTTCTGAAAGGACCCCGGAGGAAGTATGCTCAGTATATAATCGGCGCCACCGAGCAGTTTATGTGCAGCGCGACCTGTTTTGAAATCATAGGTTAAGTAGGCGGTGATATTGTCAAGGTGCTGTTTTGTCTCCCGGATGAATACCTGTCTTTCTACCAGGTTAGGTATGGCCACTCCTTTTGCATCTTTCGCATAGGCGTTGGCACTACGATGTTCCTGGAGGCTCTGGGAGTATCCGGTACGCATATATCCTACATTCAATGCCAGCCTGGAGGTGAACTGGTGATTGACAGAGGTGAGGATGGTATATGTCTTTTCTTTCAGGTAGTCGTTTTTGGTATTCAACGCGGTTGATATCGGTGTAGCGTGAATATTGATGCTGTCGGTAGACTGCCCTCTATCGAGCCGGCTATCGGAGCTATTGTATACTACATCAAGATTTATGCGGGTCTTTTTACCGGGGAGGTAGGAGATAGACGGTGCGATGATAAGATTTTTGTCAAACTGTACATCACGGAAAGACCTGGAGTTCTCATAGCCTACGTTGAGGCGGTAGAGCAGGTTTTTCTTTTTATTGACAGGACCGGTGAGATCGGTAAGAAAACGATAGGTATCGAAACTACCTGCGCTTACGCTTACGGAGCGGCGAGCCTCTTCCAATGGCTTTTTGGTCACCCGGTTGATAGTGCCACCCGGAGAAGCATTTCCGAATAAAGCGGAAGCAGGTCCTTTGATCACCTCTACTCTTTCCAGGTAGTTTACAGCGGGTTGTTTCCAGAAGCCGGAGAAGGTACGCATACCGTTAACCAGCTGTGTGGTATTACCACCATTGATACGGAAACCGCGAATGGTCAGGTCATCGTAAAAGGTGAACTGGTTAACGCCGCTCATGTTTTTCACGACATCTCCCATTCGGTTAGCACCCTGGTCCTGCATTACTTCTTTGGTAACATAGGATACTGCTTGCGGTACATCTTTGAGTGCTGTCGCTGTTTTGGTAGCGATAAAGGAAGCGGTGTTTTTGTACCCTTTCTCTTTACGACCGGTGATCTCAATATGCTGTAATTCCTTCACGGCGCTGGCCAGCAGGAACTTAACAGTGGTAGTTCCGCTGACACGCACTTTCTGGCGGGCTGGTTCAAAACCGACCATAGAGGCTTGTATGACATATTCTCCATTGGCTAATCCGGTAATCTCAAATTGACCATCTCCCCCGGCGAGTACCCCCTTTTTCTGGCCGGCAATCGTGATGGTAGCAGATGGTATTGGCTGCCCTTCTGCATCATGAATGATTCCTTTAATGGTGCTTTGTTGTGCGAACAGTGTAGCTGTAATCAGCAGTAATAGAATGGTAAATGTAACTCTCATTGGTATTGACCCCCTTAATATAATAGGATGCAAAGCTACCAGTGAGTCAATCAGTCCATTTACGAGATCGGGAAATTGATTTACGCATTCGGGAAAGTCTTTGCTCCAAGGCCATTACAACGACGCTTTGTCAAGACAGTGTCACCAAAACAATTATTGCTGACAAATATTTTTATTTCTTTTTGTTTAGCAGCTCATTCGTTACGCCTGTCATTTTGTTATTTGTTATGCGAACCTTTTCACTATTTTCTGCCAGTACCAGCGTAGTTGCTTTTCCCGAAGCGGAGATATGGGAGACCTGGGCCGTATCTACCTGTTCGAGTCGAATGAGCGCTTCTACGCCTTGTGTTGTAGGCAGCTGCCACTTGTGGACGATAATATTCGTACCATCTTCGCAGACCAATGCGGGTCGCAGGTCGTTGGCTGCAAGGCGGAAGGTAATATCTTCCAGCCGCAGCCCTTTGACATGGCGGGCCCATATGCCATATGCCGGCACTAAAGGACCGAACGTCTTTACTTCCGGGTATTTATCGATGGCCTCCGGTACCTGCTGACGGGCATGTTCGGCCGTTCCGCCGCCAGCCAGGTCTATTTCAATGTGTTGCAGGGTAAGTCCGCTAATACGGTGCCCCGGGATACCTGTAATGAGGATACCGGAAGGCGGCATCAATTGCGCGTTAGCTGCAGCCTGGGCTTTTACATTTCGTACCACCACATTTTCGAAAGAGCCGACGGGCTGCTGTGTGTCACGCCCCTTACGGAATACATTGAGCCGCGCCCCCAGGCGGAACAGCATGGGCGTTTTTACATTGACCATCGTGATATCGCTGATCTCTACATCGCGGAGGTGTGCGCCATCTACAGTCAGGAGTTTAATACCTCCGTTATTGGTGTCGTAGATATAGCAGTCTGAAATGCGGATCTGTTCAAATGGCGCCATCGACTCGGTCCCCATTTTGATCGCTCCGTGGCCGCTTTTGAGGCGCATACCGTTGACGATAATATCCCGGCAAGCCATGGTGCTGGAGGTGGTCTTAAAACAAAGCGCATCGTCGCCGCTATCGATATCACAGTTGCTGATACGTACCTGCTGGCAGCCGTCGATGTCGATGCCATCATTGTGAGGTACACCATAGCTGCGTATCTGCACCTTTTCAATACGGACCTTTTTACATTGGAAATAGTGAGAGGTCCAGGCTGCCGCAAAGTGAAGAGAGACACCCGTTACTTCCACATGCTCGCAACGGACAATACGCAGCAGGAAAGGCCGCCGGCCCCAGCGTTCTGCTTCCGGGCGTGTATCTGTCAGTATATGCTGTGCCTTAAGTTGCGTTCCCTGTCCATCGATCGTACCCTGTCCGGTGATACGGATGTTTTGCTGATCTACTGCAACGATCAGTGCCCATCCTACATCTACGCCTAGTCCATCGGTAAATGGATCAAGATTTTCATAGTCTTCTATGTGGGTGCTGCCGAGGATGACGGCATCTTTTTCCAATTGCAGGGTAATGTTACTTTTGAGTGCGATAGTACCAGTCAGGTATCTTCCTGCGGGTACGATCACCTTGCCGCCACCGCCGTCCACACATGCCTGGATGGCATTGCGGATAGCGATCGTATTCAGCGTAGCGCCGTCGCCGATAGCGCCGTAATCTTTTATGTTCACATCATTTGCTGCTACCTGTATAGCGTAGCAACATCCTAAGAGAAGGAAGCAGAGCCATTTCATTTTCATATGTGGATATTGTCTGTCGGTGGTCAATCGTTATAACCAGGCGAGTTACGCACTTGCAGGCCGGTAACCTCTTTTTTGCTGATCAGGGGTACGCCTGCCTGCCTGGGCGAATGGAAGCCGTCCAGGGTAACACCCTGCGCATCCCAGATGACCAGCGGAGGTCTGAAGTCGGGCGCCTCATAGTCTACCTGGATATTCCGGAAAGTAAGATCCTTGACATGACGGACTAACCAAGCTGCCGCCGGACGTGTTTTCAGCGCATTGGGAGAATAATTGTGCGTATAGGGAGGGATGGCAGCTGCATCTTCTTTTGTACCGCCACCTGCATAGGTGATCTTAATATTTTCGAATGTGAGATTGTCCACTGTAAAGCCAGGCATGCCAGAGATGGTAGCCGTACTTACCGGGCCGTGATGGGGGCCGGCCCTATGCTCGGAGATCGTCACATTTTCGATCTTCACATTCCTGATCTTGCCGGTCTTCACACCTGGCTCGCCGGTACGCAGACGATCCGTAATAAGGATATAAATAGGGTTGGCTGCATTCGTGATAACAATATCTTTATAATGCACATCTTCGATGATACCGCTGTCGTTGCAGGTAATGCCCAGCCCTGCTTTCATGCCCAGTGCAATACGCACACTCCATACACGGATGTTCCTGAAATCACCGGCCGTCTCAGAACCAAACTGTATACCGTTACAACCACTTTCGAAATAACAATCCCATATATAAAAGTTCTCACTCAGGATACGACGTCCCAGTACATAATCACTTTTTATACCGATGGTATCGTCACCACAACCGGTGAAGTTACAGCCGAACACATGAACATTGCGACACCCCATGAAATCAACGGCATCACGGGATTTTTTTATCACAATATGGTCCAGGGTAATGTTCTCACAATCGTTGAGCAGGTATACAAAGTGACCGCCGGTATCGTGGGTCACCTCTTTGAACTGCAGATTCTTTCCTCTTACGATTACGATGACCTTGTCCCCGATATCACGGCCTTTAGGATCTCCGGTAATGATAGGCCCACCGGTGACTTTCCCGCCAATGATGGCAAAGTTTTCAATGTCCTCTCCCCACATCAGCGCATTATGAAAATGACTATGGCCGTAGTCCTGATATTCTTCATAAGGCACATGCGACTCGGGCGCATCATACCCACTGTCTGCCCCATATATCTCTGCCTTCGCGTCGAGCAGGAACCTCACATTGCTTTTCAGGTGTATAGAGGCTGCAATATAACGCCCGGCAGGAAAGCGGATAGAGCCGCCGCCGGCTGCATTACATTTCTCAATAGCCAGGTTAATGGCTTTGGTATCGTTGGTAACACTATCCCCTTTGGCGCCAAAGTCTTTGACATTGAACTCTTTACTGGAAAATACCGGTAATTTGATCGGTGGGGCCTGGAAGGGGTGCTCAGAACGGACACCCGAAACTTTTCCTATAAATGGCTGTGCAGCAGTATTCATGGCGATACAAGATAGGATACCTAACAGTAATACGGCAGATCTTTTCATAACATGTTGTTTTTCATAACTAAAGTGATGGAGTAGTGGTATAGTTATTATAAATTGCAATCGATAGCAATACTAGTGATTTAAGTTTATTTTCTATAGCGTACGGAGGCGAAAAAATTAATGTTATCTTACCAATTACCAATATAATTCCACCTTATGAATCGTTATAAGTTATTCAAGCAATTACATCAGCAGCCAGAACCCCTTATAATCGGCAATGTATGGAATGTATCCAGTGCACGGTTATTCGAAAGAAATGCCTTTAAAGCTATTGCTACCTCCAGCTGGGCGCTGGCAGCCTCGCTGGGATATGCAGACGGAGAAGAAATGCCCTTCGCAGAACTGCTGTACATGGTAGAACGTATCAGCAAATCTGTGATGTTACCCCTGTCGGTGGATATTGAAGCTGGTTTTAGCAGGGATGCCGATGTAGTGGCAGATCACCTGACCCAATTATATAAGTTAGGTGTAGTGGGTGTTAACCTGGAAGATTCAGTAGTAGCAGCTGAACGGCAGCTGCAGCCGGTACAGGCATTTGCGGAGAAGTTGGCACATATACGGCGCCGGCTGAACGAACGCAATGTACAGCTGTTTATCAATGCACGCACAGATGCATTCCTGATGCAGGTAGCCAATCCCCTGCAGGAGACATTGGAACGCGTAGCCGCCTATCAGGCAGCAGGTGCCGATGGCATCTTCGTTCCCTGCGTAACACAGGAACAGGATATTACTACCCTGGTTAAAGCCACTCCCCTCCCGATACATGTAATGAGCGTACCCGGGTTGCCAGCCTTTAAAGAGCTGACCCGGCTCGGTGTGAAACGTATCAGTATGGGTTCAGCTTTTTACAAACTGGTAGAAAAGCAGGCAGAACATGCGCTTATCCACCTGCAACAGGAACAATCGGTTAATTCCTTATTTCAATAATAGCGCTTACAGCGGCAGCACTTTGAAATCTTCAAAAACAGCCTCGAAGGGAAGTGCTCCGGGTGCTGCCGCTACCACACCTATCTGCACCGGTACCTCCGGCGGGAAGTACGCCAATCTTAACATCACATATGTTTCCCCGTCGAAGGAGTAAGAGATCTGTACATAATCCCCTTTACGTAATAACTTCAGCCAGATAGCCGCCGGATTGTCCTTACAAGGCGCTACGGACCAGTCAGATACTTCCCGGGTCACGACCGCGCTCACCTGCTGCACATCATCTACATATTCGATACCGGTTTTGATCCAGTTATGTTCATCCAATCGGATCATCAACCCTGCCTGGTGATACAGCTCCACATAGGCACCGCTCACTTTTACTGATGCTTCAAATTCGGGACCTGCCTCTACAAAGAAAAAGGGGCCGGAGTCGCGGATGAAATCATAGTGTGTCACACGCCAGTAGTCCGTATGCGGATCTACCGTGATCTTCAGCTGTTGATGATCTCCTGACCAGGAAGAAGGTTCATTATACCATTTCATGTTGTATATATTTCTATTCTGATGATTTTACTCTTGATGCCAATAAGGTGGTACCCAATCCGAGTACCGCGATGAGTGCAAATGACCAGCGCAGATCAGTTGCTTCCGCGATAAATCCTATAAGCGGAGGCCCTATGAGGAAGCCCAGGAAGCCGACAGTAGATACCGCTGCAATAGCCACACCAGGTGGCAGCGTTTTGGATTTGCCTGCCAGCGCAAGTACTAACGGCACAATGGAGGATACACCGATGCCCACCAACAGAAAGCCCAGTGTTGCCGTGATGATATGTGGTAACAATATGGCGAGCAGTAATCCGCAAGTGCTGATAATACCGCTGCACTGCAACACCCGTTTGATACCGAAACGGGTGACCATACTGTCAGATACAAAACGGCCACCGGCCATCGTGCCCATGAAAGCAATATAACCCAGCGTCGTATACGCTTCCGGCACGGCTACCACCTTCTGAAAATATATCCCACTCCAGTCAAACATAGTACCTTCTGTAACCAGGCTGGCGAAGGCGATGATACCCAACTTGAGAATGTGGCTATCCGGCTTGGCAAAAAGTGGTTGCGAATCGGAAGGCGCATCTTCGGGGAGGAGGTTTTTCCATGATAACGTTACTAATAGCCAGCACAATACGCCGATGAGCAGGAAATGTATCCATACCGGCCATTCCAGGCCAATAGCCAGGGTACCGATCGCAACACCGGCGAAGCCGGCTAGGCTCCAGAGTCCATGGAAAGATGCCATAATGGAACGCTTATACAACCCTTCAATACCTACTGCCTGCGTGTTCATAGCAATCTCGAATACATTATTAAGAAAACCGAACAGGAACAATACGATCACCAATTGCCACACCTGCGTAGCAAGTCCTATCATACACAGCATGAATGGAAATAATAACCCGGCAGCGATCAATACTTTCCGGCTGCCTACCTTTGTCACCATCCATCCGGATATCGGCAAGCTGATCATCAGACCCACCGGTAGCGAAAAAAGGATACTACCTAATTCAGCATTATTAAATCCGAATTGCGCTTTGATATCATGAATACGACAAGCCCAACTGGAGTACGTTAACCCGGCTATAAAGAAGAAAATGCAGGTAGCTATTCTATAGGATCGTTTCATATCGATGGTCAGAGAGAACATATATCGGCTATTTGGGCTATTACAACTATTTACTTGGGTATGAATACCTTTCCCCACTGCTATTCCTTCCGTGCGGGAATAACAGCGGGGAAGAGGAAAGTGTCAGGTTATCAGCTCGTAGCCAGCAGGCCGATGTGCTGATATAGTTCATCGTAGTCGGCAATCTTGATGATATCGGTCAGATGCGCCAGTTTTTTATTGGCAATACCGATGAATCCGATTCCCAATTGCCGGGTTGCCTGGTAATCCCAGTTGCCATCGCCCACATAAATGATACCTGCGGGTGTCATCTGCTGCTGGTGATGTTCGTCCATTTTGCGAATGGTATGTCCGATAATATCACGGCGGGCCATCGCATCCTGGGCAAAAGAAGCGGCCGTACATCCATCAATATTGATGCCGGCACTGCGCAACTTAAACGTCGCAGATTCCCGCCATCCGCCGGTCGCCAGCCCGATACTCAGATCCTCCTGTTGACAGAGCACATCCAGTATCTTGCCGGCCTTATTGATCTCCCGGAAATGTTGCTGATCCTTCGCATGCGCTTCTTCCAACAAGTTACAAAAATGACTGATAAACTTATCCCGCTCTTCGGTGGTATAAGAACGGCCTTCCCTTTCGCGGAAAAGCTGGTCTATGATCCCTGAGTCGGTGGTATTCTCATAGTGACCATAGTTGGTTTCGAAGCTACGGAAGCCGAAGATATCTTCTATAGCCTGGGTGAAGCAACGATCATCGATCTCCGTGGTATCGGTGAGCGTGCCGTCTATATCGAATATGATGTATTTCATAATGACAATGTTAATGGTTAATTAATCCGGATAACAGATTTCAGACTGGAGATATTATTCGTACGCTGACGGGTATGCAGGTCACAACCCAAGTCTTTCAGAGCATGATTGAACTCGTGCAGGCCATACTCTTTGGTGATGATCTTCTCCAGGTGCAAACGGCCACTGTTGATCAGGTCTACCGCATGTTTGAAGGTATCCTGCGAATCGATAGACCCGATGATGGAAATGCTACGGTCTGCGATCTCACGGGGGTTAATGGTCTGCGCACCATTACGCAATCCCATCAGGTTGATCTTACCTCCATCAGCAATTGCCTGCATCGACTTCTCCAGGAGACCGCCCGTAGTATCGACGATCAGGTCGAACTGGTTTTTCTGTGGTACGAAGTCCGGCAATACTTTCCAACCGGGGGCAAGCACATTATTCTCCTCTATCAGTTTGATGCGGTGAGGAGAGGCTTCATACACCTCCCCTTCGCTAATACCGTGCTGCTGTAATGCCAGGTAGAACAGCAAGCCGATAGGGCCACCGCCCAATATTGCTGTACGCATAAAGGGCGTAACAGCCAGCTTTTTAACGGCAGTCAACACACAACTAAGCGGCTCCGACATGGCGCCTTGTTCGAAGGGAATGTTATCGTGCAACGGATATATGAATCGTTTGGTCGTCTTAAAATAACGGGTAAAGGTACCGTCTATAGATACACCAGCCTCGGTCGTCGCCTTATGCAGGCAATGGTTACGCAGTCCCTTGCGGCAGTGCTCACAATAACCACAATAATAGGTAGGGTCTATGATCACACGATCACCTACCTGGCAGGTCTCCACATCACTGCCCTTTGCTACCACCACACCGGCAGATTCATGACCGATGATCACCTGCGGCCGTGCATTATACTCTCCGGAGATAATACTCAGATCCGTACCACAGATACCGGTAGCCTTGATCTCTACGATCACCTCATCCGGCTGGGTGATCGCCGGTTCTTCCTTTTCCTCCAGTTTAATATCCCACGCACTGTTATATACGATTGCTTTCATAATGCTATGCTGTTTTAAAGTTTGGCAAATAGTTTATCCAGGCGGCTGTATATCTCTTCAATGTCGTCGAGCGTTGCCGTAAGCGCCGGCCTTACCTTTACGACATTACCGAATCCATACCGGGAACCTCTCAATATCATCTTATGATCATCAAGGGCAATATCGATGATACGGTTCGTGAGCGGCACATCAGGAGCACCGTCCTTATCGATGATCTCCAGCCCCCACATATATCCGATACCTCTTACATCACCGATGATATGTCCGTAATGCTCTTTTAGCTTGTTCAGCAGCTCTCCCAGCACCTTTCCGTTGTTACGTACATTCTCCAGGAAACCTTCTCTGGATACTACTTCCATGGTCTTCTGCGTAGCAGTCAGCGACAGCAGGTTACCACCGGAAGTATAAGAGTGTTCAAACTTCTCCAGCACATTGAGTTCGGAACGATAGAGGATAGCCGCGGCTGGTATACCGATACCACCAAGACCTTTCGCGAGTGTGATAATATCCGGCTGGATATCATAATGTTCGCTGGCAAACATATAGCCGGTACGACCGATCCCGGTCTGTACTTCATCGGCGATCAGCACCAGGTCCAGCTCTTCACAGATCTTTTTGATCCTTTGGAAGTAGCCTTCCGGTGGAACGATATTCCCGCCGTTGCCCAAGATAGGTTCCAGGATAATACAGGATACGTTACCGGAGCTGCCATACTGTACATAGTCATAGATCGCTTCTGTACACATAAATCCACAATCAGGTACTCCTTTGGCAGAGAATGGGCATCGATAGCAGTAAGGCGCGGGTACAATGGCGTTGTTCGTTGATAACGTGTTGGCAAATGATTTACGGCGGAAGGCATTACCTGATATGTTAGTCGCGAACAAGGTCTGTCCGTGATGCGACATAGCAAGGCTGATGACTTCATTTTTACCGTTGTACTTGTTGGCAATTTTCACCGCACCTTCGTTAGCTGTAGAGCCGATAATATCGCGCATCCAGCCGTCGTTGATGTGTGCAGGGGCATGTTCGAGGATACCGTCCAGTACGGATTGCGCCAGGTCCGCAGTAAATGAGGACGACACGTGGATGAGGTCTTCCACTTGGGTTTTGAGGGCATCTACCAGCTCGGGGTGACTATATCCCAAAGCAATGTTGAATGTTCCGGAAACGGCATCGATGTATTCCTCATCTTGAGCAGTGTAGAGGCGAATACCTTTCCCTTTGGTGAAGTGAACGTTAGTGGACATGAGTGTGTGTTTTTGCGTACATGAATTATGAGTTGTGGAATTCTGAGCAAATGGCTATAAGTGTTGTAATGATAGCCGCGTAACGGCAATAGCATTCCATCCACGAAAGCTGTGGGTTTCACAATGATCGGGCTTACAATAATTTTATTTAATACACTGAGCTTACATCCATGACGCTTGTCACGGGCTGGTTTTTCGTTTGTTGGCAAGGGCAACTGTTCCTTGCTGTTATTATGTGATTAAAAAAATGATGAAGCTGGCATAACCGGGCCTGGCATGTTAGTACAGGCTTTTAAGGTATTGCAATCGGCTCCACAAGATAGTGTTGAATTCGGGTCATACAATCCATTTTGCCACGTAGTGGATTAACGGCATGGCTAACAGGCAAGCAAATTAGAAATCGATTCTGAATTTTTTATTTTTTTTGTTTTCCAAAAATAAGCTACATTATTTCGCAACACAATGCCTGTGTAAAACTATTCTTACCTTCGCTCCGTTATGAACCACTCAGCGCATCGGTACTTTGCCATACACAAGCCCTACGATATGGTATCCCAATTTGTAAGCTCAGTAAATGTTCCGCTGCTGGGAGAATTAGACTTCGACTTCCCCGAAGGCACACATGCCATAGGACGCCTCGACATCAATTCAGAAGGCTTGCTGCTGTTGACAACCAACAAAAAAGTAACGCAACTACTGTTTCAAGGTAATGTACCACACGACAGAACTTACCTCGTTATGGTAAAAGATATCGTAAGCACGGAAAGCCTGGAACACTTACGCAATGGTGTACGTATCCGCATCAAAGGCGGTAGCTATTACACCACCCCACCTTGCAAGGTAATGATCGCACAAGCCCCCCATACACTATGGCCACTACCTATCCCACACAGGACCGATATCCCGCATACCTGGCTGCTCATCACCTTAACAGAAGGCAAGTTCCACCAGGTACGTAAAATGGTAGCTGCCGTCAAACACAAATGCCAACGGCTGATACGCATATCCATAGAAGATCTCCAACTGGGCGACCTGCCTCCCGGCGGCGTAAGGGAAATGGATGAAGCAACCTTCTTCCAACAACTGAGGATCACAGATTATTAATGCCTATCACCTTGTACCGCCAGGCAGCACAAGGTGATACAGCTACGATACAGGTTGTCATACGAGCGGTGTTATCATACGATGGTTAACAACATGCATAAAAAGTGTCAGCCAGACAGTATTACCAGCCACCGGATTCACCAATGATGTCCGGTGTTTATCCACCAGGTGTAAAGCAACTAACATATAAGGCCGCAGCATCTGATCAGCCGTATAGAAAATATGCAGGTCGTTACCGGCATAACTTTTTTCCAGCTGCTGCAACTCCCCTATTGGTATCGTCATCCCACTCGCACCGTCTTTGAACTTCCACTGCTTTAACACTGCGCCCTTTTCATCCCTCACCGTAATACTCCGGTTAGTACCCGTTCTGGGCTCATGACAATGGCGATAGTGAATAATGAGCTGATCCTGCGGACTCGCATTATGCAGCTGCAGCTGATCGAACTGCAAGGGCTGATTGACATACTGTTGCAGGATCATTTTCTTGTTGATGTAGATCTCATAACTATCCAGCCCCGCACGGGCTGAAAAAGACATCAGGGTAATGCATACCGTGAATATGACGGTACAAGCAGTCAGTAAATGTTTGAATGGCTGTAGCATAAGACAAGATTTTTGGGTAAATAATTAATACAAGAAGATCATTTACCACAAAGCAACAGCAAGGCAGAAGCTCCGCATAATTTATCTGACGATCTGCATCCGGCACTTGATAAGGTGCATAACAGGACGTATGGGACAGGCGCTATTACTCCCACCCGGGTAGGACCCTGCAAATTCATGGGCTTTTTAGTACCTTCAGGCATTTACTTATAATAAGTAGCGCTACATACACATGTGCCAAGGATTCCACCTCATCAACCAAAGTTCATATACCGCTGGCCGGCGAATACCGGCTGCTATCAGTTTCCTGTTGTTACTGCTGCTCACCCATACCGCTGCTTATGGCCAACCGGCTGCTACAGCTGATCTCGGTAAGATTGCCACTACCATCCAGCTGATCCCCCGGTTCGACATCCAGAAACAACAGCGTATAGACCAGCTCAAACATCAGCTGGCACAACTGCCCGGCAGCGACTACCGCGCACAGTATGACGGGTGCGCTGCCTTGTATGAAGAATACAAAGTCTTTAAATATGACTCTGCCTATCACTATGCCCGGCGACTACAGGAAAGTGCCGGCATGCTGCAGGCACCAGACCGTATCATGATGGCTAAGATCAAGTTGTGCTTTACCTTGCTGTCCTCCGGTATGTACAAAGAAACCTACGATTCACTGTCTAACATTCAGGCTATACTGCTGGCCGATAGCGTACGGGCAGAATACTATACCTTGATGGGACGGTATTATTACGACCTGGGCGATTTTGACAATGATAAATACCACACACCTTATTATAATAACCTCGCCAGACGGTACCTCGACTCTGCCTTATCCCTGCTGCCCGCCAGTTCCTATGAACATGCCTACTTCAGCGGGCTAAAGGAACTGAAGGCAGGCAACAAACCTACCGCACTGGTCATCCTCAAAGCACTACTGGAACGTAAAGACCTGACCGCACATCAGATAGCAGTAGCCACCTCCACCCTCAGCGACCTCTATATACAACAACGGGATAACGATAAAGCCATCCGCTTACTGACAACAGCAGTGATCGCCGACATACAATCATCCACAAAAGAAACCTCCGCAGCATTCATCCTGGCCAGCCTGCTCTATAAAAAAGGAGATGTTAAAAACGCCTCCCTTTGTATCAACCAGGCCATCGCCGACGCCGTATTCTATGGCGCCCGCCAACGCAAAGTACAGGTAAGCGCCATCCTCCCGCTCATAGAAGCACAAAAACTGAGTATCGTAGAAAGCCAGAAAAGGAACCTGATCTTTTATGCCATCACCGTCACCTTCCTGCTACTACTGATCATCGTATCCGTAGTCGTGATCCTGCGACAGGTCAAAAAACTAAAAGCAGCACAGGTACTTATTACCACCGCTCACAATAACGAATTGAGGATCAATACCCAATTAGCAGAAGCGAACGAACGCCTGCAGGACGCCAACAAGATCAAAGAAAAATATATCGGCTATTTCTTCAACTTCAACTCCGAGTTCTATGACAAAATGGACAAACTCAAAAAAGCCATGGAACAAAAGATCGCCGACCGCAAACTGGACGAATTGAAAACCCTGGTCACCCGTATCAACCTCCGGAAAGAAAAAGAAGAACTGCTACGGAACTTTGACCAGGCATTCCTGAAACTGTTCCCCAATTTTGTAACAGTATTTAATACACTTTTTAAAGAAGAGGATCAACAGCAACTAAAAGAAGGCGAACTGCTGAACGTAGACCTTCGCATCTTTGCCCTCATCCGGATGGGGATACATGAAAATGAAAAGATCGCCCACATTATGCAGTACTCCGTCAACACCATTAATACCTATAAAACTAAAATCAAGAATAAATCCATCGTCCCCAACGAAGAATTCGAAAAGCGGGTCATGGAAATCAAAGCTGTCTAGTCAGGAATAATTACCGCCACTTATCTCATTTATAAAGGCTGCTCTTACCCGCAGCCTTTATCGTTTCCTTAATTCACGTCCACCTTTCCTGTATCATTCGTATATCATTCGTATACCGATGGCATAGCGCCCGCCTTCCTCCAGCCCCATTTTCTCACCCGTTTTTCAGGCATTTTACGGCTCCAAAACCATTATATATAATATTATATAATATATTAACAACTAATTAATTAACAACACCTTAGCACTCTTACTACCGCTATATTAACCGCTATTTCTTATATTTTACCAATATAATTTGCCCACCGCTGTACTGCTTTTTTTCTTTGGGTTAAATAAACTGATACAAGGAATTCCGGCTTTCACATTCCCGGCCATCAACCAAAAACTGATCGCTCATTTTCAGCGACCGTACCTGACGTCTAGTTCCACAACATTATCCCTGATCAATATAAATACTTGTCTAGTATGTACAAAAAAAGCACACTCTCCACGTTCTTATTATGCCTATTCATCCTGATTTCCATACATAAAGCCAGGGCACAGGAACGGGTCATTACAGGCACGGTCACAGACGAGACCGGGGTATTATTACCCGGGGCCTCCGTAACCGTCAAAGGCAGCAAGACGGGTACGAGCACAGGCACCAATGGCCGCTTCAGCCTGTCGGTACCCGCCGGAGCAACAGACCTGTCGATCTCCTTTGTCGGATTCGAGACCCAGGAATTAAATATCCGCAACAAAAAGGAGGTAGCCGTACAACTCCACCCGCAGCAGACGGGGTTGAACGCAGTAGTAGTGGTAGGTTATGGCACCCAGAAACGTAAGGATGTAACGGGAGCGGTAGCCTCTGTAAGGGGGGAAGAGATCAAAAGCCTGCCCGTCACCAACGCAGCAGAGGCATTGCAAGGGCGTATGGCCGGGGTGGAAGTGATCAAAAGTTCCGGCGCACCGGATGCACCCGCCAGCATTATCATCCGTGGGGTATCCTCCCTGAATAATGCCGCCCCCTTATATATCGTAGATGGCGTTCGCCAGTCGGGCGACAATATCAACGTACAGGATATCGCCACCTTCGACGTACTGAAAGATGCCAGCGCCGCCTCCATCTACGGCTCGGCCGCTGCCGGCGGGGTGATCATCATCACCACCAAACGAGGACAGAGCAGTCAGCCCACCGTCAACTTCTCAGCCCGCTACGGCGTTACCAAACCACTCACGCTATCCTTATTAAAACGGGATGACTTCGTACGGATGCGCCGCCTGCTCGACCCTACCTTTCTCTCCAATATCAAAGCAGATACCCTGCCTGATACCGACTGGGTAAAAGAACTGTTCCGCAATTCAACAGAACAGAACTATAACCTGTCCGTATCCGGCTCCACCCCCAATTCTAACTACCTGGTATCCGCCTTTTATAATGGACAGGATGGTATCTACCTGGACAACTCCTCCTATCTGTCCGGCGCCCGCGTCAACTCAGAATTCAAAATAGGCTCCCGCTTCAAGGTAGGCGAGCAGATCTATGTATGGAGCCGCAATACCGCACCGGCCATCGTCACACCGATCAATCCGCCCTTCCGCTCTATTCCTATCATGTCCATATACGACAGCCGCGATCCTAAAAGCCCCTGGGGTAAGTCGCCCGTAGGTTTCGGTGGCCCCAACCTGGTAGGGCAGATCCGGACCGCCAATGCACAAAATATCAAGTTCAACCTTCAGGCCAATGCATTTGCAGAAGTAAAACTACCGTTGCACCTGACATTCCGGACCACCTTCGGCTATACCTATTACAACGAAAACCAGCAATACTTCCAGGATGCCTACAACTTCGGCTCCGTATCCACTGCCATCAACCAGCTACAGAAGTTTAACATTAACACGCCTACGATCCTTTCCAACTATACATTGTCCTTCGACCATACAATCGGCAAACATACCATTGGCGCACTCGCCGGTTACGAACAGATCGCTACCCGGTACAATGCACAGTATGCCACACAAACATCAGTAGGAGGTCGCTCCTGGAGTTTCATCCAGACATCGGCATCGCAACAAACCGTATCAGGGGCTTTCGATCCCAACGGCCTGATCAAGTCAGCCTTCGGACGGATCAACTATAACTATGGCAGCAAGTACTACCTATCCGGCGCGATACGCCGCGATGGTAACTTCACCGTATTCGGCCCAGGCAACCAATATGGTGTATTCCCCTCCGCCTCCGCCGGCTGGCGCATCAGCGAAGAACCCTTCTTCCGCCAGGCACTACCCATGTTCAGCCAGCTGAAATTAAGAGGAAGCTATGGCGTACTGGGTAACAGTAACATCCCCACGTACCTGTTCCAGCCTACCTACGAAGTGCTCAATGCACAGAACTTCACCCCTGGCGGATCACCGTATGTAGGAACAGGCCAGGCATACATCCCCAACCCGAACATCCAATGGGAAAGCGTATACGAAGCCAATATTGGTTTGGATGCCGAGTTGCTCGACAGTAAACTCACCTTCACCGCCGAATGGTATAACAAAACGACCAAAGACATGCTGTACGGATTGCCCATCCCCGGCAGCACCGGTATCACCACCCCATTTTACACCAACATCGGTTCGGTGCGTAACCAGGGCCTGGAACTCTCTGTAGGCTATCATGATAAGGCCGGCGACTTTAGCTACAGCCTAAACCTCAACGGTGCTTTTAATAAGAACAAAGTGTTGAACCTGGATAATATAAATAACAATCCTATCCTGGATGGTAACAACAACTACGGCAACCCTTCTTTTGGTATCATGGTCAATCAACCTATTACCATCACCAAAGCAGGTCTGCCCTTCGGCCAGTTCTACGGATATAAAGTAGAAGGTATCTACCAAAGCCAGGCGGAGATCGACAAACATCCACAGCAACCTGGCTACAAAGCCAGACCGGGCGACCTGATCTTCGCAGACGTCAATGGCGATGGTATCATCAATGACCAGGACCGCACCGTATTGGGTAATCCCAATCCGAAGTTCGTATATGGCGCCGCCATCAACCTGAGCTGGAAAGGCTTCGACCTCGCCCTGCTCTTTAATGGCGTAGCCGGTGTAGACCTCTTCAATGGTGTGAAGGCTTATGCCTCCTATCCCTTTGCCGATGGCAATACCACCTCCAAAGTATTCGGTGCGTCCTTCTTCGGCAGCAACCAGGTTACCAACCAACCAAGAATCGACAACAACGATCCTAATGGCAACTATTCCAAGTCGAACAGTTATTTCGTAGAGAAAGGCGATTACCTCAAACTCAAAAACCTGCAGTTAGGTTATACCTTCTCTGACACCTGGCTCAGAAAGATCAGCATGAAGAAAGCCCGCATCTATGTGATGGGCAACAACCTGTTCACCATCACTAAATATTCCGGTATTGATCCTGAACTGGCCGGTGGGGTTACGACCCGTGGTATCGATGCCGTATGGCAATATCCACATGCCCGTATCTACACTGCCGGTATTGATCTTACTTTTTAATTCCACTATCTACCAGAAACTGATCTTATGCGTAAACATATTATAACCTTTTCTTTATTTATCACTGCTGCATTTGCGGGTTGCCGTAAAGACCCCAAGCAGGTACTCCGTACAGATGTGTACAGCAGTGCCGATTATCCCTCTACCTTACCCAATCTCTTCAGCACGCTGGTCCCCGCTTATTCCAACCTGCGTTCCGAAGACCTGTTAGGCTTCCAGCTACTATGTAAGACCTTCGCCGGTTCAGAACACGTAGCAGAACTGACCTACGGCGGCGACCTCTCCTGGACAGAGATCACGGTCAATAACATGAGCACTTCCAACAGCTACGCCAACCAGCTATGGGTAGGTCTGTACAGGGGTATCAAAAACGTAAACCTCTTCCTCGACCGCGCAGAATTCTACAAAAAGAACTATGCCTCCCCTGATGAGCTGAAACAGGTAGAACGCATGACCGGTGAGGCCTATTTCCTACGCGCACTCTACTACTTCTACCTGGAGAGCTTCTTTGGTGAAAGCTACCTGAGCACCGCTGGCGGTGGCGACAAGATGGGGGTACCTATCATTACTAAACTCCCCGACGGATTAGGCGCTATGCAGGTAAAACGTAACACCGTAAAAGAAGTATGGGACTTCATCATCAAAGATCTCCAACAATCCGCCACCTTGCTCAAAGGTGTACAGTGGAGCGCAGGCGATAAAGGACGCGTCACCGAGTGGGCGCCCAAAGCCTTATTGGGAAAGGTGTATGTATTCACCCAGGATTGGGCCAATGCAAAGACCACCTTACAGGACGTGATCAACAACAGCGGAAAGTCGCTGATGCCCTTCGTCAAATATGCCGCAGCATTCAATGGCATCGATGCCAACGAATTCAATGAAGAATCCTTGTTCGAGATCAACGTGGACCGTAACTCCAACGGTGGCTACGGCATCTTCGATTTCAGGATCAACCTCACCACCAGCCAGGGTCTCATATGGTCGCCCTGTATACTGGGAGATAATGGCACAGAGCAGGATGGCAAAGGCCTCGGCTATTGCAATGAATTCTTCAACGATAAAAATCTGCAACGATTCGGATTCAACCTGCCTATCTATACGCTGAAAGACAATCCAGCCTTTGATCAGAGCAAACCCGAAACCTGGCAGAATCCCAAACAGGTACTGGACCCGGCATACCGGCAACAGTCACAGGCCGTACGTACCAACAAGACCGCCGATCCGCGCTTATTCATCTCCGCCCTGCAGCCCTGGCTGGATAGTGGCAGCAACGATGGTGTCAACTGGCGTCCCATCTGTAAGTTCATCGCGCTCAACGCAGCGCAGAAGCCCATCTACCACGGATGGAGCCTGAAGAAATTCGTGACCTATGACAACTCCATCTTCAACCGGCAAGCGGCAGCAGATGCAGCCAACTACTACCTGCTACGCTTGGCAGATATCTACCTGCTATACGCAGAAGCAGCCGTCAATACCGGCGACAACGCTACCGCACTGGCATATATTAACAAAGTAAAACGCCGCGCTTACGACTACCCCGTAGATGTACCTTCGCCGGTAGATTATAAAACACTGTCGGATAAGACTAACGCCAGCGATCCCGTACTGGCTAATAATCCGCTGCGCTATGAACGTTGGGCAGAATTGTTCGGAGAAGGACATTGGTGGTTCGATGTATGCCGCTGGCGTATAGGCAGTCAGGAAGCTACTTATTATGCTAATTCCCTGGCAGGCGGACCGATCAAATGGCTGGACAGCAAATCCTATATCTGGCCCATACCGGTCAATGAGATCAATACAAACACACAAATGCGACAAAACCCGGGATATTAACGCCAGCTTCCATAAAGACAGATCAACATGATGAGTAGTAATAAATCGATCAGCAAATTATTCCTGATACTATGTGGCGCCTGCACCATCAGCAGCGCTCATAGTCAACAAAAAGATACAGCGGAAGCATCGCTGGCACAGGTCAAATTACAATTCGCGCTTGATGCCGCCGGTCGCCCCACCTACACCGTCTCTTACCAGCGCACCCCCCTAATAGTACCCTCAGCCATGGGTTTCGTACTGGCAGAAGATAGTACCTTTTATAAAGGATTTGTATTGACCGGTACAGATCGCCGGTCCGTAGATGAACGCTGGCAACCGGTATGGGGAGAGGTTAAAGACATCCGTAATCACTATGAACAGCTAACCATCCACCTCCGCCAAGCCAGCAGCGGCCGCTTACTGGACATCGTATTCCGTGTATTCGAGGATGGTGTGGGCTTCAGATACGAATTCCCCACACAGGAACAGCTGAAATATTTCATCGTACGGGACGAGCTCACACAGTTCAACCAGACAGGCGATCATACCGCCTGGTGGATACCTGGCGACTACGACACTAACGAATACCCTTATACGACCAACACACTCAGTCAGGTAGACAACCGGGAACTGGTGAAGAACAGCACCGACATAGCCGTCAGAACAGCTCCTGATCCTCATGCCGTACAGACACCGCTGTTGTTAAAGACCCGGCAGCCACTTTATATCAATATCCATGAGGCAGCATTGATCAACTATCCTGCTATGCAGCTACATGTAGATGGTGCATCCTATGGCCTGAGTGCGCGCCTGGTACCCGATGCTACCGGCAATAAAGCATACCTGCATGCTCCTTGCCATACCCCCTGGCGAACCGTCCTGGTCAGCAACAAGGCCGTTGATCTGCTGGCTTCCAAAACCATCCTGAACCTGAACGAACCACCGGCAGAACAGGACTTCAGCTGGATCAAACCGATGAAGTTCGTAGGCGTATGGTGGGAAATGCAGACGGGCAAAAGCACCTGGAACTATACCGACGATGCTGCGGCCTTCGCTACCGGGAAAGCCCAGCCTAACGGCCGGCATGGCGCTACCACCACCAATGTAAAACGTTATATCGACTTCGCAGCGGCCAACGGTATCCATGCGGTACTGGCAGAAGGTTGGAATATCGGCTGGGAAGACTGGTTCGGCAACTGGAAAGAAGAAGTGTTCGACTTCGTGACACCCTATCCCGACTTCGATGTAGCAGGCCTGCAAAATTATGCCCACAGCAAAGGTGTACAGCTGATCATGCACAACGAGACTTCCGGCGCTGTCACCAACTACGAACGGCAGTTGGATACCGCCTTCCGTTTCATGCAGGCCTATGGCTATCCCGCCGTCAAAACAGGTTACGTAGGCCGGATCATCCCCAGAGGAGAACACCATGACGGACAGTGGATGGTTAATCACTACGAGCGCGTCGCTAAGAAGGGATTACAATACCACGTAGCCATCGACGCACACGAACCACCACGCCCCACCGGACTACACCGGACCTATCCTAACTGGATGGCCTCGGAAGCCGGAAGAGGTAATGAATACAATGCTTTCAGCAACGGCAACGCGCCGGAACATGAAACGATCCTGCCCTTTACCCGGCTGATGGGTGGCCCGATGGATTACACCCCCGGTATCTTCAAACTACGCCAGTACGCACCACATGCACCCGAGCGGCAAGTACATACTACGCTGGCAAAACAGCTGGCATTATATGTTACCATCTACAGTCCGATACAGATGGTGGCCGACCTGCCGGAACACTATGCCGCTCATCCGGATGCATTCCAGTTCATCCGTGACGTACCCGTAGACTGGGACGATACCAGGATCATTGCCGCCGAACCTGGCGACTACATTACCATTGCCCGTAAAGGAAAAGGTAGCACTAACTGGTATATCGGCGCCATTACAGACGAGCAAAGCCGTACCGTTAGTATTCCATTAAACTTCCTTGACAAAGGGAAAAAGTATGAGGCGACGATCTATGCCGACGCACCAGATGCAGACTGGAAAAGCAACCCCGAAGCATATAAGATCAGCCGTAGTACCGTCACCGCCGCTACAATACTATCTGTACGGCTGGCGGCCGGTGGTGGTGCCGCCATCACGATCCGGCCATTATAATATGCTCAGTGCCTTTGTGATATAAAAAACAGCAATCATCATCCACGTATGGCTCCAAGACACCTGTCCGCGAGGGAACAGCCTTTGTGCTGTTCCCGGGCAGGAGTTACCGCAACGATTAGTGAACCCATCCCATAAACCAGTAGCAGGCATACCACGAGCCTGCATACCATATTTGAAAGCCCGATCCACGAAGCACAGCGCGATCCAGTAACCCGACACCTGTAACCCAGGAGAGTGATCACCGACAGCCCTCTATTTATTATTTCACAAACAAATGTTATGAAAAACATCTGGTTTACACAGCCACGAGGTATACCCCAGGTATGCCTAGCCCTTCGCTACAGCAAAACGGTGACCAGGTACCTCCTGACCAGTACCTTGCTTTTGCTGTGTTTCTTTTCGCCTCCCGCTTACGCACAAAGTGACGGCCTTCCACGGGGCGCCAACCTCCTGCCTTACACCCGCTATGAATCAGAAGATGGTGTACGTGGCGGCGGCGCTTCCCTCCAGCAATCCCCACAGTTTGTACAAACAGACATCGCCTCAGAAGCTTCTCATCAAAAGTATGTAAGCCTGAGCGGCAATGGCGCCTTCGTCGAATGGACGCTGACAGCGGCAGCACAAGGCGTGAATCTGCGTTTCACCATGCCGGACAACAGCACCGGCACCGGCCTCACCGGCTCTCTCGGCCTGTATGTGAATGATACGAAAGTGCAGAACATTGCCCTCTCCTCCTATTGGGCATATCAGTACTTCCCCGGCGCCGATCCGCAACAGATACCCTCCAGCAGCGGTAAGATCCTCATGCGTTTCGACGAGGTACACTTCCGGCTGAATACCCCCTTGAATGCAGGCGACAAGCTGACCATCAAAAAAGATAATGGCGACAACATCACCTACGGTGTCGACTTCGTAGAGCTGGAACCCGTTCCCGCAGCGTTGCCCATCCCCGCCAACTACCTGTCTGTTACCGCCTACGGCGCGGTACCCGACGATAACAACGACGACTTTGCAGCCTTCACACAATGTATCGCTGCCGCCGCCGCTCAAGGCAAACATGTATACATCCCCGCCGGCCGCTTCCTACTTAGCAATAAACTATTGCTGAATGTCAGCAACGTCAAAATACAGGGCGCCGGCATCTGGTACACTTACATCTACTTCTCTACCAACCAGCAATTTGCCGGTGGCATACTGGCCAGGGCCAGCAATGTAGAGATCTCCCACCTGTCGATGAACACCGCCAACAATGCCCGCCTGGTATATGGTGGCGAACCTAATCCGCTGGGTCAGATGTACAAGGTGTACAAAGGGTTCATGGGTACCTACGGCGCTAACTCCTCCGTACATCACGTATGGGTAGAACACTTTGAATGCGGATTCTGGATAGGTGGCTACGATCCCCCGTACCCGATAGACCGCACCACCAACATGATGATCTCCCAATGCCGTATCCGCAACAACTATGCAGATGGGGTCAACTTCTGCCAGGGTACTTCCAACTCCACAGTAGAACAAAGCAGTGTGCGTAACAACGGCGATGACGGCCTGGCCGTATGGCCGGCTAAAGATGCCGGCAATAACCAGAACGCCATCAATAACACCTTCCGCAACAATACGATCGAGAACAACTGGAGAGCCGGCAGTATTGCCCTCTTCGGTGGTACCGGCCATGAAGTGCATCACAATATCATACGGGATGGCGTTGGCGGCTCGGCGATCCGTTTCACCAACGACTTCAGCGGCTTCACCTTCCAGTATCCCGGCGACGTGATCAAGGTAGCAGAGAACACCATCGATGGCTGTGGCACTAGCTATGACCTGTGGGACCAGAAACGGGGCGCTATCGAAATCTATTCGCAGACAGGGGTATTGAATATGCAGTTTGACAATAACACCATATTAAATTCTCAACGTGATGCAATACAGATTTACGGCAACAACCTGCACCACATGGTGTTTAACAACACACTAATAGACGGTACGGGATTAGACCCTGTGGTACGCGATATCCCCCGGGATATCTATGGCGGCTTCGGCATTTATGCAGAAGCCAACTCCGACTCTGTGGTCTTCAACAACCTGACCATCCGGAATACAGAATCAGGCCCCTACCTGAACCGCAACAACAGCTTCAAGCTGATCATACGCGATATCAACATCCCGGTAACGGGCGTAATATTGCAACCAGCCACGGATACCACGGTCGCACAGGGCATCTCCTTTACCCAGAAAGCACAGGTAGTACCTGTAGATGCCACCAACAAAAATCTGCGTTGGAGCAGCTCTAATACCGCCGTGGCAACAGTGGACTCTACTGGCAAGGTTACTACCGTAGGGCTGGGTACAGCTACCATCACGGTGACTACGCAAAGTGGCAATTTCAGCGCGACCAGGCGTATCACCGTAGCGCCTGCCGTTAACATCACGGCAACGGATGCCGCTGCCGGAGAAGGCGGTAATACAGGCACCTTCCGTATCAGCGCTGCTGCACTTACACAAAACGTCACCGTAAGTTATGTGATCAGCGGTACTGCCAGCCCCAATGACTATACTGCACAACCGCCACTGACCGGCAGTATACAACTGACACCTACACAACCCGCACAGGTCATCACTATCACACCGGTGGATGACAACATATTTGAAGGGCCGGAAACCTTACGGCTGGCATTACGTCCCGGTACAGGTTACCAGGTAGGCAATGACTCCGCAGCCGTGATCACCATTGCCGACAATGACCTGCCACCTTGCACTGCTCCTGTGATCGCCCAGGTGAATGGCACTGCCCCTGTGATCGATCAGCAGATAGAAGGCGCCTGGTCTATTGCCCCCATAAAGACGATCACCAACCGGCTGATCGGTGGTACACCTGCCGGCTATGGCGGCCAGTGGCGTGCTTTGTATGACAATAACAACCTGTATCTGCTGGTACAGGTAAATGATGCCAACAAGATCAACGACTCGGGCGCCAGCTGGTGGGAAGATGATGTGATCGAAGTATTCATCGACGGCGACAATAGCAAGACCGCCACCTATGACGGCACCAATGACTTCCAGCTGGGCTTCCGCTGGAACGACAACACCATCCGTGTCGGCTCCAACTCCGTAACCAGGACCACCGGCATCAACTATCGCCTGTATGCTACCGGCAGCGGTTACAACCTGGAGGTCGCTATCCCCTGGTCTACTATCGGCACTACGCCGGCAGCGGGCAAGCCCATAGGGCTGGACATACAGCTGGATAACGACGACGATGGTGGCACACGCGATGCCCAACTGGCCACCTTCGCTACCACCACCATGGCCTGGTCTGATCCCCGTGTATTCGGTACCGTATACCTGACCTCCTGTACCGGTACCCCGGTAAATCAACCACCCGTTGCCGATGCAGGTGCAGATCGCACATTGGCAGCAGGCACCACCACCGTTACAATCAATGGCACCGGCACCGATCCCGAAGGCAGCGCCGTTACCTACCAGTGGACACAGGTAAGTGGCCCCACCGTTACCATCGGCGGCGCTAATACCGCCAATGCCAACATCAGCGGTTTAAGTAATGGTAACACCTACGTATTCCAGCTCACCGTCAGCGATGGCACTCTCACTGCTGCCGACCAGGTACAGGTGACCATAGGTGGTGGTACTACCAATGTACCCGTGACCGGCGTCACCGTTGCTCCTACAACGGTGAACCTATCTGTAGGCGGCAGCCAGCAGCTCAGTGCTACCGTAGCTCCGGCCAATGCCACCAACAAATCCGTGAGCTGGCAGTCGAACAATACAGCAGTCGCTACGGTCAACAGCAATGGTATCGTCAATGCTATTGCAGCCGGTACAGCTACCATTACCGTTACGACTACAGACCAGGGTAAAACGGCGACCGCTTCCGTAACTGTTACAGGCAGCAGCAGCGGCACCAAATACTACCGCATCAAAAACCGCTGGCAGCCGGTGTATCTCTATGATGGCGGCACCCAGGTAAACTATGGCAATACGCCTAACAATAATAACTATCAATGGTCACTGGAAGATGTGGGCGGCGGTTACTACGAGATCAAAAACCGTGGTACCGGCGATTACATGCATATCGAACAGTTGCAGGACTATGTAGCGGCAACCACCCGCACACCAGGATGGCAGAGCTCCCGCTGGGCAACAGAAAGCACCGGTGATGGCTATGTACGATTCAGGAATGCCTGGCAGTCCGCTAACTATATCCATATCGAAGGACAGAAAGGTTATGCACAGCAGGGAACGATCTTCCCGGTATGGCAAAGCGCGCATTGGCTGCTGGAAGAAGTAAGCGGCGCATCCGCCAGGACCAATACCATCCAGCCTTCCGGTACGACCGAAGCAACAGCAGACCTGCTGCTGTATCCTAACCCGGTATCCCGGGAGCTGAAGCTGCAATCCAAGCTGGTACTCAGTGGCGGCAACATCCGTATACTGAATAGCAACGGCAACCTGGTATTATATACTATGGCTAATGAGCGAAATATAGACGTATCCCGTCTGGCACCTGGTGTATACACACTCGTGTATACCAAAGGGGCTGTTCAGATCGTCAAACGTTTTGTGAAAGCAGAGTAGTGTTTTTTTGTATCGTGAAATGAGCACACCCCGGTTGTTTTTACACCGGGGTGTTTCTTTTTAAGCAGTTGTCTGATAGTTATCTGATAATTATCTGTTGGTAACAACCGGATCGGTCAAGGGGGTATTACTTTGGATCACCACATAAGAAGATACGGCATAATACGCCCCGTCGGGGTTAGCGCCGTTATCTCTCCATTTCTCTGCCATATTTTGTGTATTCCACTGATCTTCCTGCAGCGCGTAGTTGAAGTTAAAGGTCTGTCCGGCATTGGGATTAGAGAGGACATTGCTTCTTACCGGCACCTCCATACCAGGGCACCATCCGGCTCTGTTACCGGTCCAGTTGCCACCCTGGTTCTTCACTACTTTAGGGTTGGTGCTACAGCCGAGGCTACCCATATCATGCTGGAAGGTATTGACATCATTGATCTTGATCTGATGTGTGCGGAAGGCCCACTCCGCGAATCCGCGGCTACCTGGTGCATAGGGCTGCGCATGTCCCCAGCCGGAGATGATGGTCCGGAAGGCTGTCTTCTTCACATTGTCCGGCAGTTTGATAGAGAAGCCTGTCTGTTTGCCGTTGTAGGCATTGGCGGTGACAGACCCTTTGCCGAAAGTGATCGTGCTGCTGCCGGTGGACCAGTCGCAGTATTGCATGATAGGCGCTACGGCGGAATACGCATACTCCGGTGTTCCCGCTTTGAACTCAAAGTCGATGGTCACGAGCCAGGTACCACTCCATACTTCGGCGCGTGTTTGCAGCTCTACGCCCCCTACCAGGAGAGAGCGGAAGTCCGTCACGTCGATAACCCAGCCACCCGGAATGGTGCTGTTATTTTTTCCATAAGGAGTGATCCAGCGCCCCAGCTCATAGTTGTATTTCTTGTTGGGGTTACTGTTGGCGGAGACCAGCTTGATGTTGGCAAATACATCCCAGGCAGGGCAACCACCTGAGGGGCAGTCGAGGTACACGTGCATGAGGATCTGTTTGGTGTTGCTGTAATCTGCCGGAAACTGGAAGGTTTTAGTGGAGGTACCACCATTGGCGATCTGTTCTTTGTCGAAGGTCCTGATGGTCTGATCCTGCGTGATGGCTGCCTGGGCCAGCAGCTTGCCAGTAGCGTTTTTAGCATCAGGGAGAGTGTCTTTTGCTGTCTTCTGGCAAGCATATATTACACACGATAGCGCTGCCACAGCAATGGCATGGGTAAGAAACCTGGTTTTCATAAACGTTTCATTTTAGATTAAACAATAGCATTACTATCAACGCTGATGGCCAGCGTGCGGATAAAGACTCAGTATGGAACACTGGTTACCTGTTCACTGTTTTTGGGTTACACCAGTGTGGGTTTGTACAGCGGAGACCTAATATACCTTTTTTTCAGGATACCGGATATGGTGTTAATAAATATGCCGGATGATCTTTCCGGAGGCGGTGCGGGGGATATTATCGACGCGGGTCAGTTCGTCGGGGAGCATATAATCTGGTAATGTGGCTGCCAGGAAAGCTTTCAACGCAGGCACGGCAACGTCCGAATCCGCCTCAAATTCGGCCTTTAAACGGGCTTGTGCCGTAAGAAACACCTTCGCCTCTTTCACGCCGTTAAAAGCCTTTATTACGCTTTCTATACGCAGCGGGTTTATCTTAAATCCTTTGTATTTGAAAAATGATTTACGGCGTCCTTCCAGCCGGAAGTGGTCGCCTGTTGCCATCGCGATATCACCGGTGGGGACTGTGATCTTTTCCCCGCTGGCAGTGAGATAGTCCACATATAGTTCGCCGGTGCCCGTAGCCTCATCGCCCGGCTCGTGCTGCAGATAAATGTTATAGATGGATAGCCAATGTTGTATGCGGGCGGTGTCAGCCTCCATGATATCGGTGAACTCTTGTAGGCATACGACAGAGGGTATTTCTGTCACGCCATAGCGAACGGAATAGGACACTGCGGGAAATTTTGCCTGCCAGGTATGCAGCAGGGCATCGGGCACTGCATCGCCGCCGAAACCGACATGTTGTAATGCCGGCAGCTGCAATCGCGGCAGGATAGTATTCAGCTGCGTATAAAAGTAAGGCACTCCTTCTATGCTGTCGACGATAGCTGCGATATCTTTCCGGAACAGCCCTTTTACCGGTCCTACCGTACCCCGTTCGGGCGGCAGGATAATGGTTGCGCCCATCATGGTGTATTCCAGCATAGCACTGAGACCATAAGAGTGAAACAACGGCGGAGTGAGATATACCTGCCGGCAGGTCCGGAGGTAAGCAGGCGGCTGTGCGTACAATGCCTGCAAAGCGGAGACCAGCTGATGGCTGGTATTACCGATCAGTTTAGGCATGCCGGTGGTGCCGCTGGAGTAAAAGTAGATATCGGACGGTCTGACGGCGGCAGGCAGCCCGGTGAGCGACACTTCCTGCAGCGCGCCGAGTGCCACCTCGTCGAGCAACCAGGCATGGGGCTGGTCTGACGGGAGGATATCGGGCGGCAGGATCACGTCGAGGCCGGCCCGTATGCAAGCCCACCAGCAAAGCAGCCACTGCTGGTGGCACCGTATGTGCAGGATCACGGGGTGATGGTCCGTGTTCCTGCACAGCAATGCCGTAGCCAGTCGGGTGATCTGATCGTGCGCCTCCTGATAGGTGATTGTATGTTCTTTGATACAGTACGGTCTTTCCGGGAACAGTATAACCTGTTGCCGGAAGATGCCGTAGAGATCGTGCCGATCAAATACCATTGGCATATAAGATTTCGCATTTGGCACAGATGGCCATCAGTTCGTTGTTGTGTACTTCCCTGAACTTCTTATAGTCGCCACCTTGCCACACCTCTTCGAGGGAGCCGTTATTCAGGTTACCTACTACGAATTCGGGGAACTTCTTACAAGGGGTCACCTCTCCGCTGGGCAGCAGGTCGATACGGTTGGAGATACCCAGGCAGCGGGACTTCTTCTGCGCCGGTTTGGTGCCACCGAGGATATAGTCATCGATATCATCGCTCAGCTCAGGATGGAAACGGATACGGATATCCCAGGTCTTCTTCATGATCTTGTCGATCTGCACTTTAAGTACATCGATCATTTCAGGGCTGATGCGGAAGTCGAAGGAGTGCCACGAATTATGCTGTCCTCTGCTGGTGTTCATCCAGCCATATCGCTCTTCGAAATATTCATCCATCTGGTTGGCCACCTGTTCAGGGATGTACCAGGGAAAATTGAGGAAGAGAGAATCGATCCCTTTTTTCTCATAGAATTCACAGAAGTCGTATAGCTGTGGGATAAGACCATCGCTGATCACGGCTTCCACGGAGATCGTGCCTTTGTATTCGCCGTTGGCTTGACGAGCCATCAGGAGGTCGAGATTGTCCAGTATCTTTTTGTAGGTATTCTTACCCCGGATCTTGTCGTGGATATCCTCTGGTCCTTCTATGCTGAAGAGGATGTTGATACATTCGGATACACTGACGAGGGAGTCCATCTGGTTTTGCAGGTTGACGCCATTGGTACACATTACCGTGTCGCGGGGGTCTTCCTTGAGGAGGGCGATGAGTTCGTCCCAGTGGGCATAAAGTGTTGGTTCTCCTCCCCAGAGATAGAGCGAGGATTTTTTCTCCCTTGTCTTTTCAAAGAGTTCACGGACTACTTCTATGCGCAAGTCTCCATCTTTTTTCAAGGCTGCTTTATCGAGGTTATGGTGATATCCGCCGATATCCCATTGGAAGCAGTGTGTACAACGGAGGTTGCAGCGATTGGTGAGTTTGAGGCCAATTTCGTCCGGCAGGTCTTGTGCATAGGAAGCATCTTCTGCTCTGTTTTTGGCACATTCCCGGATGGCCTGCACTTTTCTTTTCATCTTCTGCAGTCCCAGGGCGGTATAATGCAGGGTGGTCTTGGGTTGCATCGTTTTTGGGTTTTAAAGGGTCAATGATGTTGTTTAAGCCGTTGTATGAGCATCGGCACGAGGTCTGGTGTCTTTTTATATATATCCCGCAGGATATGATGCATTTGTAACAATGGTGTAAGCGCGTAGCCGGTAGCGGCCCAATCTTCCCAGTCCATGCCTATTCCCAGTTGCAGGCATAAGGAACGGTTGGCCTGTTCATGTGTACCGATGCTTTGCAGGAATATCAGCGGGGTGGCAGTGAGCAGGGCATCGATAACGGTCATACCGCCAGGTTTGCTGATGACGGCGCGGGAGGCTGCCATCCGGTCGAGGACGGGATGATGGTCGGCAGCGGTGAACCGGGTATGGTCCTGCAGGCTTTGTAGAGCAGGAAACTTGTGTTCCCCGGCTTCGGGCGGTAAGTTCAGCAGGTAGTGTATCTCTGGCGATGTGGCATCTTTGGCGTCGTTGACGATACAGTGTACCTGCAGGCCGGCAGACAGCATAGCAGTCAGCTGTACCGGCTGGAAGATGCCCCATCCGCCACCATGGGCTAATACCTGTGGTGGTCGCTGTTCCAATGGCAGCACCGGTAGCGGCTGCGGTATGTCCAGTTTATAATGGAACTGCGCGGTGGCCAGGTCGAAGAGCGGATACCGGTGCAGCTGGATATGGGTATCCTTAAAGAGCGGTTCCCATACCGGCGAAGGGGTTGCATCCATCAGGATACAGCTGATATCGATATCACGAATACGAGCATACGCCATTAGCACTTCGGCCCAGTAGCCGGAGAAGCAGAGGAAGGTAGTACACTGCGCTGCCTGCCAGCCTGCCAGCCATGAAGCTTTAGCGGCAGGGTCGATCAGTCCTGCTTTGTTCAGCTGTAGTCTGGCGGCTACCTTCGCCAGGTGGGGGTTGCCATTGAAGGCGGCCTTTGTCTGTTCGAAGGTGGCTTTTTTGTCGATAGCATATCCATCTTCTACAAAAGAAAGGGTGGCGTTGAGACCGGCGGCTTGCAGCTTTTGCTGCAGCAGCAGTGATGGGATGTATTGCCCGAATCCCAGCCGGGAAGACAAGATGGCACATGTGCCATTATGTATGTCCTGCTCAGGCATGCTTCTGCTGATTTTCTGCGACGAAAGCGCCGATGGCATCCAGGCTATCAAAGGTAGCGAGGTCGAGGGCGCCTATATCGAGTTCGATATCGAAAGCCTTTTCGAGTTCCACGATGAACTGCATAAGGTTAAGTGAGTTGAGGCCGAGGTCGACGAGCAGGTTGGTAGAGCTGTTAGCCAGTTCAAGGTTAACGGGCTCTCCTGTTACATTTTCGATGGCCTGGATGATTTTGTCTTTCATAATGGACTTGCTTTTTATGAGATGAAATCGATGCGTTTATTTGATACGTTCTGTTTCGTTGTCCAATGCCTGTTGCCGTTCGCGATGCGCTTTGATGGTATTGCTGCCGAAGCGATAGGAGAAGGAAGCTCTTATCTGCCGGGACTCGCCTCTGCCATAGCTATGGACTGTAAAGTCATTGAATCCGCTTGTGATATCCCAGCGGTTGGTGAGGAACAGGTCGGTGACGGCCAATTTAAGTGCCCCTTTATCTCCCATGATCTTTTTCTGCACGCCGATATCGACCTGTCCGTTGGCTTTGATCCGTTCGTTGGCACCTATCAAAGTCCGGGAGTTGTATAAGGCACTTAATTCTGCTTCCATCTTCAGCGGCAGCTGGAAGGTCTGCTGTAAATTCAGTGTCCAGGCAGTAGCATTGAGATTAAAGGCACGGTATTGGTCGAAGGCCATTTTATTCTGCACATAGTAGGCGAGCCCGTTAACAGACAGCTGCCACCATGATAACAGTTGCTGCGTATGTGTGATACCCAGCGACAGGTGATGTTGCAGCCCCAGGTTACGCGGTATCATCACGATCTTGTTGGTTTCCAGGGTATCGGTGACCAGCGCGCTGAAGTCACTGGTACGTGTATAGGCTAACGTTACAAATGTGCGGCCTTTATAGCCATATTCTGCTGAAAATCGATTGGCGAATTGGGGTTGCAGGAAGGGGTTGCCCTGCCAGAACGACAATTCATCCAGCAGATATACAAAAGGGTTCAGGTATTGATACGCCGGGCGATCGATACGTCTGCTGTATGACAGTGAAAAGGAATGGTGTTCATTAGGCGTATAGGTAACAGCGGCGGAGGGGAAGACGCTGAAATAGTTGTTATTCACCTGTTCCTGCTGGCTGCTGCTGTTACTACCTTTAAATCGTAAGATACCTTTTGACACGGTATTTTCCACACGCACGCCGGCCTGTAGCCTGATTTTACCGACGAGCCGGTCATATTGCGTATACGCAGCCCATACCTGTTCGCGATAGGTAAAGGCATTGGAACGTTGCGGGTCTTCTACTTCGGCGGATGGCGTCACGTGATAAAAGTTAAAATCGTTGGCGGAGCGTACGGACGACCATTTAGCACCCGCTTGTAATTTTCCTTTCCACCAGGGAGTATGATAATCCGCTTTGAGGGCATACAGGTTGATACCGGTACCGTTGAGCGTCCGGTACAGGTTACTGCTGGTGACCTGCCCTGACTGTGCATTATAATAAGTGTTAGGCTGCAGGTTTTTGGCGCTGCCATCAAAGTAGCCATAGTCGGCATCCAGGCTGAGCAGGTGCCCGGTGGTATCTTCCCATTTATAATTGATGCTGGAAGTGTATCGGGCATTGCCCTGGTGATAGTAGTCATTACCGGCCATGAGCATCTGTTCTACCAGCTGATGATTACGGCTCATGATCTTGGTCTCTGTATTGGTGATGCCCGGTCCGAAGCGGAAATTGCCACCCAGTATAACACCTACGGTCTGGTGTTCATCCAACTGGTAATCCAGGCCGAGGGTAGCATTTACTTTATTCCGTTTGTCGGTATCGACGGTATTGGAATAATATTGTTGTCCACCTATTTTTCTATCGAGGCTGTATCGATAACCGTAATGTCCGAAGAGATGGCTGTAGTTACCGAAAATGTTCAGTCGCTGCTTGCGGTAGTTGAAGTTGAAGTCAGCATTTTGTTTGACGGTATATCCATAAGCTAGACCTGCGGCGAAGTTGCCATTGTAGCCATATTGTTTGTTGCGGATGGTGCGGATGTTGATGATACCGGCGCTGCCGGCGGCATCGTATTGGGCGCCCGGCTGATGGATGATCTCGATAGACCGGATGGAGGAAGCGGTCATACCTTTCAGCAGGACGATCAGGTCGGCTGTTTCGAGATAGAGCGGTTTATCATCTATCAATACGCGCACGCCGCCTTTGCCATTGAGTGCGATATCATTGTTCCTGCTGATGGCGACACCCGGTGTTTTCTGTAAGAGTTCGAATGCGGAGGCTCCCTGGGCATTGATGCTGTTGCTGACGTTGACGATCAGTTTTCCGGCTTCCTGAGTGATCAGCGGTTTACGGCCTTTGACGGTAAATGCTGACAGTGCAGAGATGGCGGCCTGCAAGCGAATGGTATCGAGACGGGTATTTTCTGCGGCGAAGGGAGCGGACCACCACGGTTGAAAGCCGATGGCAGTAATGTGGAGCCGGAAATTTCCTTGCTGCGGTAGCGGTATCCAGAAATAGCCATCTGGTGTGGTCAGTGTATGCCGTATATGCTGGCTGTCGGCAGTGTTGACCAGCGATACGGAGACCTGTGGCAGGGCATTGCCAGTAAGATCGAGCACACGTCCTTTTGCATGTGGTTGTGTTGTTTGTGCATATCCCTGCCTGCATACCCAGGCAAGCTGGATAAGGAAGAAGGGGACGAAAATGATATATCCTTTTTTTCGATTCATATACTATCAGCTTCCTGAAGGGTGAAATTGCCGGTACGGGCCAATTTATTCCACTTTTGTTTTCCATTGAGCAGCAATGTAATCATGCCATCGATCATGGTAATGGTGGTCAGACCTCTGAATACCAGGCGTTGTGGCAGCAGCCATATATAATTACGTAAAGCGGCATGATGGCGGTACAATATATATAGCGGCAGCAGGCTATCGATAAGCAGGTAGGCGCCATAATATACGGGCAAGCTAAATGTGCTTACCAGGGATACGATCGCCGTAATATCGAGCAGGCAGCCGGAGGCGAACATCAGTTTATTATACACGAGGTCCAGGAGCAAGGCCATGCGGTTGGTGCTATGATATTGTTTGCTGTAAAAGCATTTGCGGTGCAGTAACATGGACTGGAGGTTACCGTATATCCAGCGGCGACGTTGTTTGTATAAGGCTTTCCAGGAGGCAGGCACTTCTGTCTGTCCTTTGGCCATGTGGAGATATTTCACTTTATATCCCTGTTGGATGATGCGGACGGTGAGATCATAGTCTTCTGTCAGGGCATGTTCGTGGAAGCCGCCGGCACGGTATAGTGCGCTGGTGCGGAAGATGCCCAAGGCGCCGGGTATTACGGCGATCCAGTTGGGTTGCTGGAGGATGTATTTTTCGTAGTTGAGGGTGAGGTATTCTATCTTCTGCCATCTTACGGGCAGGGTTTCTGTGGCGTTACCCACGAGGATGTTGCCGGATACTGCGCCTACCAGCGGGTCGTCGAAGACGGAGAGGCTGCGGAAGAGTACCCCGGGCCGTACGACGGTATCTGCATCTATGATGCTGACGAATGGGGTGGTCACCTGCTGCAGACCATAGTTGAGGGCTGCAGATTTGCCACCGTTAGGCCGGGAAAGTATGGTAACCCTGGGGTGGCCGGCGAAGTGCGTCTGGAGTATGTCGAGTGTACGATCGGAGGAGCCGTCGTCGATAATAATGATGCGGAGCGCGCCTCTTTCGTCGTGTAGTAGTGCATTGACCACTTCGGCTACCGTGACTTCTTCATTGTAAGCAGGTATCAGTACCGTGAGGGTATCGTTATAAAAAGAGATGGGCGGGACAATGGGGGTTGTCTGCAATCTTTTTCTGCCGGCGTTTACTTTTGCGATGAGCAAATAGATACAATACTTGAGTGATAGCAAGCCGATCATGCTCCAGGCTAACCAACTAAGTGATCCTCCCATGGTCGTTGTCTTTAGGGTAAATAAAACAAAGGCATGAGCCAATGATCAGCGCGATAGTGGTATCATGGCAGCATATGGCGGCCAGGATACGGATGTGTTCCGATCAAAGGCAATATTTAACAAGTTGGCATTCCAGTATGATTGATGTATTGGATAGTGTCTGGTTCAATGCTGAAATGCGATACTACTATGAATCTGGTGGTTTCCATAAGGACTGCTTTTCCGTACGTTCACCTGGATAACATTCTTGTCCACTCCTGTTACGCTGGCATCCTCATCAATATTGTGATTAATTAAAACGTGCACCTCTGTAGGTGCGGTTGTGAAATAATATCGTTCAAAATACGTGTTACTAAGCGCGGAGGCCGGGGCCTGTTTACGTTATCTGTCGCAATTAATGTTGTTACCGGGTCTACTACAAACACAGGGGGCCATTAAAAATAGAACCTTTTCTTATAAAAAGCAAGCGGCCTTTAATTTTTGCGGAATAAGTTTTCAACGGAGGGTGTGGTTTTGGTTATGCGTAAAAATTTGTATCATTAAGTGAGCATCCGGGCTACCGGAAAGCGCATATCCATTACCGTTTAAAACCCAACACTATGAGCCAGGACCTACATGAATCGTTTGTTAAGCAGCAGGAAGACTGGAAGATCCACCAACAATATGACATTGAGGTATTGATAGGCAAGGTCACCTTTACCGACTTTGATGCTATTGCTTTTGAGCATGCGTACCGGACCGTGCTGGAGCAGCATGAGAGCTTGCGGACCGTATTTATGATGCAGGAGGAAGTACTTTTCCAGCGGGTGCTGGCGGGGACTGTAGCGGAAGGTTTCGAGGTGACGTACCTGGACAGTCGTCCGGAGCCTTATACGATCGACGGTCTTTCTCCCTATATGATGGAAGCGATGCGTGACCTGACGCGGGGACCTTTATTCCGGGTGCTGGTAGCTATTTATGTGGACCATACAGCCGTGTTCCTGGCCATGCACCATATTATATCCGATGAATGGTCCATGAAGGTGCTGATACAGGACCTCACCCGCTCTTATGATGCATGGCTGCAGGGTACCGTACCTGCCTTGCCGGTGCTGCCATTACAGCTGAAGGACTATTCCAGGGTCAAAAATGAGGAATGGTATGGCAAACAGGCCGAGCGGATCAGGTATTGGGAGCAGCAACTATCACCGCTGTTATTATCGCAGCTGCAGGAGCGGCTGATCCGGCGATTGGCCGGGCAGGGCGTAACTGTTCCTTCCGACCCGGCGGTCTATGATGACTTCATCAAAACGACCCTTCATCAACCCGGTGGGGCCATGCAGTATGTAGCACGGCTGACGGCGGATGCGTATACACAATTACAGCAGCTGGCAGTGCAACTACGTGTAAGCCGGCTGGGTGTACTGATCGCCAATGCTGCACTATTATTTCACCAGGAGTTCGGATTATCCGATCTGATGATCTCTACGCTCGCAGGCGACCGTTTCCGCAAGCAAACGGAACACCTGATCGGTCACCTGATGGGTGGGGTTTTCCTGCGGATACAACTGGCAGGGCACGAAACGGTCAGCCAGCTTGTGCGGCAAGTATATCTATCATTTATCCAGTCTTTAAAGCACCTGATCTTCAGCTATGACGATTACCGGGATCTGCCATTACAGTCCGGATCCATGTTGCACCTGAACTATATGAATGAGGCGTTTGAGAACCGTTCCTGGGAGCTACCTGCTGAGGGACATCACCCCCTGGACCTGGTATATTATCCGCTGTCGATCATCCTTATTGACGATGGCGAGGGAGGCACCCTACTGTGGAATTACCATCAAAGCTTTTATACGCCTGCGCAGGTGGCACATTTACATGATCGGTTCTGTGCATTGCTGGTGGTGGCAGGAACGACGCCGGAAGTAGTAATCGCAGCGCCTGGAACGGTGTCATGACGGGAGGAAGCAGGGAAAGATATACCTCAACTATAGGAAAGATAAGGGAAAGGTGGACCTGAGCTATAGTCATGTTATCAGGAAGGGATCGGGCGGACCGTTATTGGTCCGCCCGATCTGGTTATTTGCTGAGCTTTTGCAATTGCTGCCGGATTGCTTCGTTTTCCCGTTGCAATTTTTCCACAACCTGTTGTTGCTGAATAAGATGTAAGGTCATTTCTTCTATTTTCTGTAGCAGCCGGGCATTCATGTCGCCTACTTCGATACCGTCATTGGCTATTTCGGCGGCGGAAGGTATTCCCGGGAGGTGTCCGTTTTTATCTATAAATGTAGCCACTTCTTTCAGGGAAGGTAGCTGATAGTCTTTTTTAAAGACATAGTCCGGCCAGTTAGTGACCTGCTTTACCTTGATACGTTCGGCAATCATGGGGCCGGCGACGGCCAGCCGGTATCCATAGGTGGCATTGGTACCGATGCCGACACTATTATCGTTAGCATTGGCAAAGATGGCAGGTTGATCTCTATAACTTAATTTACTGTAATCGTTAGTAGATGCAGCTGTCGCAATATATAACCCACCGCCGTACCTGTCAATATTGGTACCTACTTTAATACCGTAGGAGACATTAGCGTCGGAGTGGTTTACGAACTCCAGAGAGGAATTCCCGTTGCCATCCTGTCCAAGGGCTACCCGCTCAATGTTGTATACTCCCGGCATCACTATCTTCTGGGCATTCGTTCCCGTTGCAAAGTCGCCTATCTGTAGTGCAGCAGTGGGATCAATGGTGCCGATGCCTACTTTATTATCCCTTTCGAGCAATACGCGCGACCAGGGTGTGGTCGCACTGTTGTTGGTCTTACGGAAGTATAGGTGCTGATCGAAGAAACCACCGGCAAACTGCATAGCATGATTATAAGCTGTGTTGGAATGTCGTATATCCATCAGGAGCCACCAACTGCTATACACCGGGGGAAGTTGACAGGATTTTGCGATTCATAGAATCCGGATTTAGTCCCGACACCGGCATTGTCACGATATTCCGTACGGGTATTGCCGATACCCCAATCCTGGGCGGACAGACGAGTAGTGTTTATCGTGAGGAAAGCTATAATAGAAAATAAAATTGGCTTGAACATATATGTAAGTCTATAGGTGACTGGTTATTTCCGGCTAATATATGCGGCATACATCATGGGACGGCCATATACGGAAGGGCGGGTGCCCAGGCGTTGTATATGTTGATATCCCTGGCTGGTGAATAATTGTTGCAGGGCCGGGTAACTCAACGGGTAAGGGACCCAGGGATTCGCGATGGAGGTATCATATTCTACGATGAGGAATCCTGCCGCAGGTTGCATATGTTGAAGCAGACGTTGAAGGAAGGCCGGCTGGTCGCTTACATAATGGAGGGAGTTAGCCATTAGTATACCATCCAGGCGTTCTCCTTCCCAGGTATCGGCGGTAAAATCGGCGACTACCTTTTGGAGGTGTATACCCGGTATACGAGGAATCGCGTTCAATGCGTTCTTATCCTTATCGACGGCATATAAGGTACTATCGGGAGGCAGTAGCTGTGACAGCGCCCGGGTGAAGAGTCCAGTTCCGCAACCAAGATCAGCCCAGGTTTCCGGCATCAGCAATTGCTGCCGCGGATATTGTATTAACGCTACCGCCTCATTCAATTCCATATCTGTGGTATTATTATTTAAAGGAGAGGAGAGCACCTGCCGGTATTTCGTAAGGCGTTTTCCCCTGTTCGAATATGCGGGTGGTATGAATGCCCTCTACTACGATCGTATCGTTATTGACCCGGATCCAGTTGCCTTCGCGGAGGCCTACCACGGGTATGTCGTTCTGTGTATGGAATTCACGGATACGCGTCTCCCGGGTTTCGCCCATATGCTGAGAGCCTTCGATAGGATCGAGATAATGAGGGTTCAGGTTAAAAGGTACAAGCCCCATAGTCGCAAAGCTGGGAGGGTATACGATAGGCATATCGTTAGTGGTTTGCATATTGATGCCACCGATGTTGCTACCAGCACTGGTACCCAGATAGGGCGCTCCATTTTCCACGGCTTGTTTCAACACCTGCATGCAATTGTTTTCATGCAATTGCCTGACAAGCAGAAAGGTGTTGCCTCCGCCGGTAAAGAAGCCTTTGGCATTACGGATAGCCTCTACCGGGTCAGAGAAGGTATGTAGCCCTTGTACCTGTATACCTTGTGTAGCAAAATAGGCAGTGGCACGTGCCGTATAGTCATCATGAGAGATACCACCCGGACGGGCATAGGGTATGAATATGATTTCTTTTACGCCTTCGAACAAGGTCGTTACAGTGGGTGTGAGGTAGTCCAGGTAAGCGCCTCCGAATAAGGTGGAGGTACTGGCTAAAACGATCTTCTTTTCCATAGTGGTAACAAAAGTACATATATTAATAAGCTGGAGCGGATAGGTAGTATATTTTTTCTGTATAGGTATCTATTTTTTTAACACCTGTTGCTGTTGCGATGTAGGATAACTTTCTTGACAGCATGTTGCATTTTTATTATTAATTTTAGTTGTGTAACCTTATCCATTCGTTAATCACATAGACATGCCCAACAGCGAGGAGCAGGAACATTGGAGCGCCTTCCAGTCAGGCAATAAAGACGCGCTGGCATCCTTGTATAACACCTACGTGCGGACCCTTTTTAATTACGGATATAAGTTCACCCGCGATGAGACACTTATAGAAGATTGTATACAGGATATGTTTGTCCGTATATGGGATACGCGTGCGAAATTGTCAGTACCTGTCTCTGTAAAACATTATCTGTTAAAAGCTTTTCGTAGTATATTATTCCGGAAGATGGAGCAACAATCCCGCCGCCAGTATGATACACTGGATGAGACCTATAGCTTCGAGGCGGAGTTATCCTGGGAGAGTAAGTTCATTACGGATGAGACGCAATTCTTAGCGTATAAAAAGTTGCAACAGGCATTGGCTCAGCTTCCACCCCGGCAAAAGGAGGCTTTATTCCTGCGTTATTATGAAGATGCCTCTTACGAAGACATAGCTAAGATTATGCAGACTTCTGTGAATGCGACTTATAAAGCGGTCTGTAAGGCACTCGGAAAGTTAAAAGAGTTCTATATTCCTGCCTTGTTGTGTATGTTATACAGTTATAAGCACTTATCTACATTTCTGCACTTGTTATCTGTTTCCCGCTGACCGTTGCGGTAGCGAGCGAAAAAAAAATTTCAAAAAAAACTATTCCCGGAAGGGAAGAAAAATGGGACTGCTGTATATGATTATATAGAGAGTCACGCCCCCTGTATGTTGCCAACCATTCATACAGTATAAGAGACTATCCGGACCCGATCTATATAGACCATATTATACAATCCATTAGCCGGCACTTACACCACAGTGCGGGCAGGGACGCTGTATGCTGTACTGTAGCTCACATTACAGCAATGCCTTTGAGAACCTTTTATAACCAAAAACTAGAAAGTATGTATTCAAAAACCAACATCCCCTACAAAAAATTTGCGTTAGCCTTTAGTCTGTTACTTGCTGTGGCCTGTTCCAGTAAGAAAGACGACAATCCTGGTCCTGGTCCCGGCCCTGGCCCTGGTCCCAATGGTGTAGAGATGGGCGCACCTGCCAAGTATACCAAAAAGACGATTGCAGAAGAGTTTACCGGGCTGTGGTGCGGCTGGTGTCCGCGTATGCCGATCCTGCTGGAGGAGCTGGCAAAGAAGCAACCTAACCTAATTATTACTGCCATGCACTATGGTGATGCATTTGCGATCGACAAGACGGTTACACAAGCTATCATGGATAAGTTAGGTGTAACGGGATTTCCGACCACAGTGATCGGCCGTAAGGCAGAAGCTGATTTCGACTATGCCGGTAACAGTATCAAACCAACTTTTGCTGCAGCAGAATCTGCCACTACTGAAGCGCTGAAAGGCGATGCTCCTCTGGGCATTTCACTTGCTACTACCGTAACGGGTACTAACCTGGAAGTGGTAGCGAAAGTAGGTTCGGGTACTGCTGTAAATGATCAGAAACGTAAACTGGTGATCTATGTGCTGGAAAGCGGATTGAAAGGCAAACAGGAAAACTACTATGCCGGTAACGCTGCTTATAAAGGTATTCCTTTATTGTCTAAGTTGCCTGACCTGCCTAAGAGCATCGACAATTATGTGCTGGATCATGTGATCAGGAAAGTAGCTACTGATGCGAATGGTGATGAGATTCCCGGCGATTACAAAGTGAAAGGCGCCATCTTCACTAAAAAGTATACGATCGACATCAGCAATTATACTGCGGCTAACGTACAGGTAGTTGCTTTTGTGTATGGACAGGATGATGAAGGTAAACTTATTGCCGTGTATAATGCACAGGTAGTAGGCGCTGGCAAAACACAAGCATTTGATTGATCCTACATTCCAATCATAAATATGCCAACCATCTCGGGTCTGGTGGCCAGTGCTGTGAAGGGCACATAGAAGGTACGCTGACTATGCGGTTACTGGCGCCAGACCTATTTTTTCACATTATCAGCATATTACCATGAACAAATTGTCTGCACATCTGCTTATAATGTTTGGTATCGCCGTGTTGACACTGCTTTGCCATTCTACTACCTATGCTCAGTTGAAGGAGCAAAAACTACCCAGTGTACAAGTGAAAGATATGGAAGGTAAACTGGTGTCGGTATCGAACATTGAAAACGACGGCAAGCCGGTTGTGATCAGTTTCTGGGCGACCTGGTGCAAACCCTGTATTTCGGAGCTGGAGGCTATTGCTGACAATTATCCGGACTGGAAGCGGGAATCTGGTGTCAAGCTGGTAGCGATCTCCATAGATGATGCCAGGACAAGTGCCGGTATCAAATCGCTGGTAGCCTCCAGGGGTTGGGAGTATACTGTATACAACGACTACAACCAGGAGTTGCGCCGTGCGCTGGGTATTGCCAATATTCCCTATACGCTGGTGCTGGATGGCCAGGGCCGGATCGTAGAGCGGCATGCCGGCTACAATCCCGGCGACGAGCATACGTTGTACGACAGCGTCAAAAAGCTCGCGCAGCCATAAACCCAACGTTACGAGACGATTGGCCGGATCACTTGCTGTGTCCGGTCATGGCTGCTTACGGCCATATTATTGAACAATACCATTATCAGCTTACATGAAAAAACTATGGCTATTACTGCTGGCCGGGTACAGTGCTCCTGCCTTTGCGCAGGAGATACCCGGCAAGCTAAGCGGAGGGCTGGAGACGACGCATCAGTATTATGTGGATGACAAGGTAACGGCAGCGCAAGCCCCTAATGACCATTTTGGTTCCAACACTTATTTCACCCTCAACTATACGCTGAAGAATTTTTATGCCGGCGTACAACTGGAAGGTTACTTACCTGCATTACAAGGATATGTGAACGGCCTGAAGGGGACGAAGATCACGCATCGGTTTGCCGGTTACCGTACGGACAAGATCGATATTACTGCCGGGCATTTTTATGAGCAGTACGGAAACGGTTTGATCTTCCGGACTTATGAAGAGCGGCAGCTAGGGCTTGACAACGTGCTGGATGGGGTGAATGTAAGGTTTACGCCAATCGGTGGCATACGATTTAAGGCATCTTACGGATTGCAGCGTATCCTGATGGATAACGGTAATGGGCGTATACGCGGTGCTGACCTGGAACTCGACCTGTTGCAGCTACTAGGCAAAAAACGCAGCTGGGAATTAACAGTAGGCGGTAGCTATATAAACCGTTACCAGGACTATACGGGTCCGGATGAACATTTTCCGCCGGCGGTGAATGCTTACTCGGGCCGGTTAGGTATCTCAAGCGCCCACTACCAGTTGAATACGGAGTATGTATACAAAAGTGCTGACCCGATGGACCTGAACAAGAACATCCAGAAGCCCGGCAGTGCATTGTACATTGGCCAGGTGATCACCACCAATAAAGGACTGGGCATCGATCTGGCATTCCGGCGGCTGGAGAGCATGGATTTCAGATCGGACAGGGGAGCGACAGATAACATCGGTACTGTCAACTATCTGCCTGCGATGACGAAGTTGTACACTTATGCGCTGCCTAATATCTATCCTTATGCGACACAGACGCTGGGTGAGATGGGCGGCAAAGCAGACATCTACTACCAGTTCAAGCGGGGTACGGCATTGGGCGGTAAATACGGCACTAAATTGTCGCTGACAGCCTCTCTTTATCATAACCTGGACACATTCCAGACAAGAGGTAAGGAAGGTTTTACTGCTGATTTCTGGCGGGTAGGACCGACCTTATTGTACCGGGACCTGAACGTGACACTGGAGAAGAAGTGGTCGCCGGCATTGAAAACGATCCTGTCGTATATGAACCTTCATTACAACAAAGAGTATATACAAGGCGGTAAATATGGTGTGGTACATGCCAATACGGCGATAGCAGATATACAGTATACCATCAACCGGAAGAATACGATCAGGGCTGAGTTACAACATCTGTGGACCAAAGACGATGAGGGTAACTGGGGAGCTTTGCTAGTAGAGTACAGTAAAGTACCTGGCTGGTCGGTATTTGCCGGAGATATGGTGAACTATCAGACTAAAAAGATACATTATTATAATTTCGGCAGTGCGTTTACATACAAGGCCGCGCGGGTGTCGCTCAGTTATGGACGGCAGCGGGCCGGGCTATTGTGCGTGGGAGGTATCTGCCGGATGGTACCGGCTTATACAGGTGCCAGTTTGTCTTTTACTTACAATTTTTAACCTGTATATACAGGGGCGGTGAAGGTATTTTCGGATACTAACATCGCCCACTATACGAATATATCTGTATTTGTCGTTATACACAAGTGATATTACTGATCTGCCCTTCCGTTTCAGGAGGTTGGTTGAAGGAACTAGTATTCCGGCCATGCCGACTGGAAAATAATTCGTAACTTTTACGGGAAGAGGCAATTCCTTATTGTTGATAATGGGATTGGACAGATGCACACTATGAGACGTCATCCTACTTACGAGACTTATGCACGTTATGCGGTTGCTGATTACCTGGCAGATGAATGTTTTCTGGAATGGGTAAAGCACAATCCGGCAGAGCTACAGGCTTTCTGGCGACAGTTTTTGCAGTTACACCCTGAGAAGGAGTCAGAAGTGCAGGCTGCCCGGGATATGATCACCAAATTACGTTTTCTTGAACAATCGCCCAGCGATGAGCAGATAGAGCGGCTTTGGCAGCATATAGAGGCAGGTACCGACACGCCTGCCCGTAAGGTGACGAAGCAGCGTCGCCTTTACTGGCAGCATACCCGGATGTGGGCAGCTGCGGTTATCCTCTTTTTATTGTCTTTTGGTATCTGGTGGTGGTTCGGCGATCGTCATACGACCATCCGCACGGCAGATGCCCTGCGCCGGCAGGTCACATTGCCAGACGCGTCCGTCATTACGCTCAATGCTAATTCCGTTCTGCGTTATCCTACTCATTTCCGGGGCAGCACCCGGGAAGTATGGATAGCGGGGGAGGCATTTTTTGATATTACGCGGCAGATTACAGACAAAGATCAGCACTTGCAACCTTTTATCGTCCATACGCCGACACTGGATGTGATCGTAACGGGTACCAGCTTTAATGTACATACCCGACGGCAGACGGCGCAGGTAGTGCTTAACAGCGGCCGGATCACTGTCCGCTATAAAGATGCAGTGTATCCGGAACAACGTCTCTTACCCGGCCAGGCGATCACTTATATCGATGGGCAGGCCCCTCAATTGCTGGCTGCCGACACATCCCGTGCCAGCAGCTGGAAGAAGGGCAAATTCACCTTTACAGATACACCGCTGCGTGAGGTGATACAACAAATAGAAGACTATTACGGTTACCGTGTGATCCTGAAAGATAGCACTATGAACAGTTATCTGATCAATGCGGCACTTGACATACCCGATATCTCTACCCTGGAAGCCGTACTTTCTGATGTATTACATGTAGATGTCAAAAAGCAAGACCATACGCTGATCTTTTCGGATCACCCATAACTTCCGGTTAACCATATTCCTGCTAAATCTGCTTAACTTAGCTTTTATCCCTGATAGGGCATGAGCATTTTGAACCCCAATACCTCAAACTTATGAGATATCGTATCCCTTTCTATATCCTGTTATGTCTGGCTATTATTTTCCTGACTGTAGCCGTTTTACCCTTTTTCGATCTTCCTGATACGTCGGCCATCCTGATGATTTGTCTGGCTATTATACATATGGCTGCGGCATTTTTACTGGTGGTTATCTGTCTTACCCTCTTCAGAAAGCTGTAGTGTTGCTGTAAGCGGAATGCAGTAGAGTGCCGTCAGTAAGGGATTAGCATGCCTATCTGTTTAGGAATGAGGGAGAAACAGTTTCTTACGGTCAATCATATACTAATATGATGTTTGTGAGGTAAAAACACTACCTAGTTTTGAAATTATAGTTTAACTTTAGATACAAGAATAGGTATGCTGACTTGAGAAAGGCTATATCTCTAATTGGACAAACACCATCAGTATTTCCTTGTTTTTTAATAACAGCTTTATTGGAGTATTTGTACACAACCAATCGTCTGCTATACCGGAGTATAAGCTGCAAAACCATTTAGGACACAGACACAGGTAATCCGGCGCACTATGCCCGCAATATCCCTGTTCACGAAGAACGCTTTTGCTATCAACTAAAAATCAGGCATCTCCGAATGAGAACCCGTATCCTGGCCAACCGGCTTTGCTTTCGTCTATGGAAGCAACTAATATACTGCGCGATCTTGTACGCAGCCGGTTTCTTTTATGGCCAGCCTCTGTACGCCCAGCAACACAATGAAATACTCTCTCAGCCGGTAACGGTGAAAGCCCACCAGGTATCTTTGAGTGAGTTATTGCAGCTGCTGCGCAAACAGGTGAACGTACAATTTATATATACTGCCGGGAAGGCTACCTTGCAGCACCGGATCACCCTGGATATGACTGGCGAGCCATTATCAAGGGTGCTGGACCGTGCATTGCAAGGTACCTCACAGGAATATGTGGTGACACGCGGTATTGTGATTATCCGCCAGGCGATGACAGCCGGTGAGGATGACAGCCAGGATAGTCTGCTCAACATTACCGGTACCGTCATTGACGATCATGGGGAGCCTTTGCCCAGGGCCAGTGTGGTATTACCCAACAGTAGCGCCGGCACCTATACGAATGAGCAGGGACGTTATACCATTACGGCGCCGTTCCAGGGCACCTTACGCTTTTCCTGCCTGGGCTACGAGCCGATACAGGTGCCTATAGCAGGACGCAGCCAGATCAGGGTACAGTTGAAAAGCCAGGTGCAGGATATGGGAGAGGTATATATTACCGGATACCAGCAGATGCAGCCCTGGGAGATGACGGGTGCTGCATCAAAAGTGAAAGGTAGCCTGTTGGACCAGCCCGGCGTACACCGGGTGGATCAGCTGTTGCAAGGCCGTATCCCCGGGGTGAATGTGATGATCAATTCCGGCGGGGTGGGCGCGAACCCCCAGATACGGATACGGGGAACAGCAACGCTGGTAGGTAACCGGGAGCCGATATGGGTAGTAGATGGTATCGTTCGGGAAGATCCTGCTCCCTACCAGGGGCAGCAACTGACAGGTTTGTTAAGCCGGGAAGAGCTGGCATCACTTGATGCCGGTTTAAGTATACGCGGCAATAGCATTTCCGGTTTGAACCCTGCAGATATTGAAGATATCACCTTCCTGAAAGACGCCGCTGCCACTGCTATTTATGGTTCGAGAGCCGCCAACGGCGTGATCGTCGTGACTACTAAAAAGGGCAAACCAGGCCCTCCGCAACTGTATTATCGCACCGATATTACCGTTACCAGCCAGCCGACTTACCGTCACCGGGGTTTAATGAACTCGGCAGACCGTGTTGCCTTTTCCAGGGAGATCTATGAAAAAGGTATCATATTCCCTGACGAAAACCTGTTGCTGACAGGCTATGAAGGCGCTATGTACCGGCTGTTGCATAAAGAGATCGACCAGGCCACCTTCAACCAGCAGATCGCCCGTATGGAGCAAAATAATACGGACTGGTTTGATGTGTTATTCCGGAACGGAGTGTCCAACAACCATTATCTCAGCATCAGCGGAGGAAGTGACAAATTAAGTTACCGGGCTTCCGGTGGTTATACTAACGAGAAAGGCAGTGCTATCGGCAATGAGATGGAGCGTGTCAACGCACTGTTGCGTGTGGATGCCCGTCCGCACAAATCATTTACCCTTGGGCTGATCGTCAATGCGTCATCAAGGACCACAAAAGGATTTTATGAAGGGTTGAACCCTTATGAATATGCTTATATGACCAACCGTGCATTGGGGGTGAATGAACATTATTATGCCAGTATGGGCGAGTTGTATGAGCCGGATGACCTGTTATTGGGTCGGCCCAACCTGCCGTTTAACTTCCTGCATGAGTTGCAGCATACCGGGAACACCAGCCGGAATCATTCGATCAACGCTGCGTTGACGGTAGGTGTGCAGGTATTACCCGCGCTCAAGATAGAATCCATGTTTGCTCCCAGTTACGAACGTACGCTCGAACAGCGGAGGGCAGATGATCAATCTTATGCGGTTGCTCTCTTAAGAAAAGGGCCTTATATACCGGAATTGTTTCCTCCCGGCCTGCAGTCCCCCGGAGTACCTGCTCCAAGGCCCGGGATTTCGGACGAAGACCAGCTATTGAAGAAAGCTTATACATGGCGTAATATCGCTACCTACACGCCAGCCTTCGGTGCCAGAAAACAGCACGAGTTCAATGTTATGGCAGGCACCGAGGTACGTAGCACTATTTATACGCGGGTCACCTCACGGGACCGGAACATTCCGCATTACAAATTGCTCCCATCCAAAGATATCCCTGAAGATTACAGCACCGGTCGTTTGCTGACCAATTACGTTTCCCTGCTGGGAAGTGCGGCATATGTATATGACCGTAAGTATACGGTCAGCGTTAATGCACGGTACGATGCATCCAACCGGTTCACCATGGGTTCAAAACAACGCTTTAACCCGGTATGGTCTGCCGGTGTACGCTGGGATGTATTACAGGAACATTGGGCCTCCCAATGGCGATGCCCGCATGCGTTGGTATTGAAGGCTTCGTACGGGCATCAGGGTAATACTGTAGAGACGATCTCTCCTTATATCAGCACGCACCCGGTCAACTTAGGCAGGGATCCGCTGACCGGCAATTTCTTCCTGGGTATCAGACAGCTATCTAATCCGATGTTGGGATGGGAGAAGACACGGACCTGGAATACGGGTATGGAACTGGCCCTGGCCGGTGGCAAGGTCCAGTTCAACTTTGACTATTATCACCGGTTGTCTACAGATATTATCAGCCGGAAAGCCTTACCGCAGGAGTATGGCATCAAAGAGATGTATATTAACGAAAGCAGTATCAGTAATACTGGCTGGGAGGCATCTGTTGTCTATACGGCGCTGGATAATAAACACTGGCATTGGATACTGCAGCTGCAGGCATCGCGGAATAAGAACCGGGTTTCGAACATACGGTATACTCCTAATCAGCTGGCATTGGTAAGCGGAGATGGTCTGATCAATGATATGCCGGTAGGCGGAATATGGTCTTTTCCATATGCGGGGCTTTCCGGCAAGGACGGTCAGCCGCAGTTCCAATACCTGGATGTTGACAAAGACCCATCACTGTTAAAAGGGGATCAGCCGATGCGGTATATGCGTTATTCCGGCGCTACAGAGCCTATTATGAACGGAGGATTTTATACCCAGTTACAATACAGACAATTCTCTTTTACTACCAGTTTCAACGTACAGCTGGAGTATTACCGGCGGCTCGACCCGTTGGCGCCGGCGGGAGGCTCGGGCTATTTCCGGCCGCCGGCGCCGGACAGGAACGTCAGCCAGGAGCTGGTACATCGCTGGCAGCAACCAGGGGATGAGCGATACACTAACATCCCGTCTATTTATTCCTTCAACTTTTATCCTAACCATTACTCTATTGGCGATCAGTTCAGGGATCTGTCACTCAGCCGGGATGGCAGTACGCTTTACCGGTATACTCTGTATAATTACAGCGACCTGCGTACGGTCAATGCCAGCCATATCCGCTGTAATTTCCTGTCGCTGGGGTATAATTTGGCCAGCAAGCGCCTGCCTTTACTCAGAAATGTGAAACAAGTTGCGTTATCTATCAGTGTAAATAATGCATTTGTGATCGCTGACAAGCGGCTGAAAGGGCAGGATCCGGAGATGGCAGGGATATCAGCCTCTGAGAACTCGACCTTGTTACCCCGGACGAGGTCTTATGCTTTTAGCCTGGGAGTTACCTTATAACTTGAAATGATGTTATTGCGCCCACTATAATATTAAGTGTATGATGAGCCGGAAACGAAATACCTACAGCCGCTACCTGCTGTTAATACTTTTACTCAGCAGCACCGGCAGCTGCCGAAAATTCTTAGATGCCCCGGCAGGGGATGATATAGTACCCAAAACGGCTACTGAGCTTAGTTCATTGTTCAACTGGGAAGGATATCCCCGGGAGGATAAACATTTTTATTCCTATCTGAACATGCTGGATGATGATGTCAAATGTGATGCGAGGAACGGGGATAAACAATTGTTGAAGTATGGTAAGTCTGCCTTTAGCTGGAGCAGCAGCCTGTATAAAGACATGAAGGCAGCGACCGGGGAGGAAAGTATCTATAGCAGGTACTATGATCGTATCAAGGGTTGCAACGTTGTGCTGGACCTGTTGCCGGAAGTAAAGGGCAGTCCACGGGAAAAAGCAACCTTGGAAGGCGAAGCAAAGGTACTCCGCGCGTATTACTATTTTATGCTGGTCAACTTGTATGGCCGTCCCTATAACGACAATACCGGCCATCCCGACCGGAGCCTGGGAGTGCCGTTGGTCATCACCAGTAAGCTGTCGGGTGCCCCTTTGCAACGTAACACAGTAGGCGCGGTATACCGGCAGGTAAGTAAGGATATTACCCAGGGCTGCGACCTGCTGGAGCAGGGTGATGCGCCCTTTTCCCTGTTCCGGATCAACAAATACATGGCCTGGCTGCTGGCCAGCAGGATATTCCTTTATACGGAAGAATGGGATAAGGTCGTGTATTACAGCAGTAAGTTATTGGCGGAGCGGTATGAGTTGTCCGATCTGAGCCGTATGGCAGACGGTACGGGGATTCCCGGTTCACTGCCGCCGGCATGCCTGGATGAGGTGAATAAGGAATTACTGTTCCTTTTTGGTTCTCCCCAGGATGATTACCTGATCACCCGGCCAGTGAGTGCCGCACCTACGGGCTTTGTACCATCTGATGAGCTGATGGCCCTATACGAAAGGGAAGATCTCCGTGTACGCTATTATATGCAGGAAAAGAGTGGTCTTCGCAAGTCAGCCAAGTTGAGTGCAAAGGCCAAATACGGCAGAAGTTTTCGTTTGCCGGAGGCTTTCCTCAACCGGGCAGAAGCCAATATCCACTTAGCCATCTACGATGGCAAGGCAGGTGCATTGGCGGGCGCGTTGGCAGACCTCAACTTCCTACGTGCGAACCGCCTGTCGATCAACTCCTATCGTCCTAAAACGATGGCAGACTTCCAGGGTAGTGCCTGGGCATTGAAAGTATTTTGCCTGGAAGAGCGCAGGCGGGAACTCTGCTTTGAAGAACAGCGCTGGTTCGATTTACGCCGAAATGGTATGCCAGCTCTCTTACATGTCTATTATATAGATCCTACAGGACCAGCAGAGCCCTTTATGCTGGATGTCCATAGCAATCGCTACGTATTACCTATTCCGGAGGATGCGATCGCCCAGAATCCTGCCTTGATACAGAACCCCTGATCCATGACTAAACGTTTTGCCCATGATCACAACTTTACGCCATCATTTTCATCCGATTGTAGTCATTCCCTTCTTCGCACTGTTGCTGGCTTTGTTTGCCTGTAAAAAGGAGATGCCGGTGACACCCGCACCGGGGCCTGCCACCTTCTATCCTATGCCACAAGGAAATGCTCCTTATGACGAGATCATTTTCAACTGGTACAAACGCTACGGTAGTTACATATTATACAAATATGAAGAGCGGGATTACCGTTATGGGCTCACCGGTTATTATACCTATGTGGCACGTCCTATAGAACCGGAGATGTTACCTGCCGCTGTGGACCTGCTGGGTGAATACTGGTTCGGCTTTTATAGCGATTCTTTTCTGAAGAAATACCTGCCCTTTAAGATACTGTTAGCCGACAGAGCCTGGGATGAAGATTCTGAAGATACGGTTTACAATGCATTCGAGGTTCCTATACGCGGGCATGACTTCCTCCTGCTGCCTAAACTGGACAGGAGTATCCTGAAGATGACACCTGCAGAACGGAATACCTTCAAGATCGACCTTAACATGGCATTTGCCTATTGGCTGATCTTTTCGACGAATGGGGAGTTCATGAAAGACCTGCCGGTAGATTTCTTTAACAGCAGCCCTTATCATCGAACGGATATCACTTCTGCCAATAAATATGATTACGGATTCCTGTTGTCGCCGGGCTTCCAGCAAGCTCCCACACCGCAGTATGACCTATTGTCTTATCTGACATTGATCTTTACCTACCGGAAAGCGGATATTGAAACCATTTTTTTCAACAGGCAGACAGATAAGAATGGATTAGTGCGGAAAAAGTATATGCTGTTGGCCACCTACTTTAAAGACAAGTATGGCATGAATATACAGGCAATCGGTGACAAGCGCAACTGATAAGTTCACCTGTCACCGAATTCCATTATTTGCCACTGTTCATAATATCTTCTATTTCTTCTACGGTAACCGGTATATTAGCCATAAGGTCCTGGCAGCCAGTATCTGTTACAGCCAGTACGTTTTCGATACGTACTCCGATACCCTCTGCTTCGCAATAGATACCCGGTTCATTGCTGATAACGGCACCTGTGGGTAACGGTTCATGAAAGTAACCGACATCATGCACATCGAGGCCTATGAAATGTGAGCAATTATGATAACAATGTTTGTTGAGATAATATTTCTCCCCCCTGTCCTTTATGTCTGTTGTACTACATAATCCGAGTCTTATCAATGATTCCAGCAGTAACGCATTGGAGAAAGCGAATATTTCCGGTAAGGTGAGTCCGGGGCGTACATACTCCCGGATCCGGGTGTGTACCTGTAATACTTCGTTATATATCTCTTTCTGACGAGGGGAATAGCGTCCATTAACAGGGATGGTACGGGTCATGTCGGCATTATAATATTGCCATCCGGCAGCCGCATCGATGAGCAGCATATCTCCGTCCTGGCAGCATTTATTGTTATCTACATAATGCAGGATACAGGTATCTGCTCCGGCAGCGACTATCGGCGTATAGTCGGCCCAGGTAGCGCCATATTGCATGTATTCATGTATCATCTCTGCTTCTACCTGTTTTTCTATTACGCCCGGGCGTACGAATTGCAACACTCTGCGGAAGCCGGCGCCGGTGATATCACAAGCCTTCTGTAATTGTTCTAGCTCTGCCGGCGTTTTTGCGGACCGTTGCCGGGCCAGAAGCGGGTATAGCCGCTGATACTGGTGTAAGGGATACATGCTTTTTACCTTTTCCAGCAAACGATCTTCCTTAGTAGCGATAAACGGTGTCGCCCGGCTATGTTCATTAGAGTACAGGTAGAGCTGGTCACTTACAGCGGCGACCTTTCGCAATACGCTTTCGAAGGCAGGGATATCATACACGGTAGCAATACCAGAGATCTCGCTGGCTTGTGCGGTGGTAAGCCGACGGCCGTGCCACTTGAGAAATAGCTCGTCGGCAGGGCGGGTGAATAGTACTTCCCGAAGTGCCGGTTCCGGATGATCGGGGCATAGTATCAGCATCGTATCATCCTGTGTGATACCTGTGAGATAAAACAAACTGGTAGATGGTACAAAACGTAAGGTACCATCTTCATTGCTGGGTAGTTGATCGTTGGTAGTGAGGATTACAGCGGATCGTGCAGGCAATTGTTGCTGCAGGCGCTGACGTTGTGCGGCATACATAGTGAAATGCGATTTGTTCACAACAAACTTAACGGACCGCTATAGATGATCTGGTGTAAAAAGGCGACATTATCCGGCTAGCCCAGAAGGGCGAACAGGCATTCCCGGAGCGCCATCAGCCAGCTCATGCCATTCTTTACAGAAATGAGAGAAGTCATGATAGCCCAGTAATTCCCAATCGGCTTTATAGCCTTCTTTGAGGTAGGCATCCAGCGCATGCCGGAAGCGTAATATTTTCATACATTTTTTGGGAGCAATATCCAGGGATTGCGCAAAATATCGCTCTAGTGTACGAGGGGTCAGGTACAATAGCGAAGCCAGTTTCCTGAGTTGATATTTAGCTTGTACCAATACAGGCTCCTGGAAGGAGCGCCGTACAAAATCGAAAGGTTTGTCAGGATATGCTTTTCTGAGATAATGACGTATCAACTGTTCGAGTACGACTTTCATAGCAGGCAGGTTGCCGGCGTCGTACAAGCGGGATTCTGTGGAGGTAATATGATCGATCACGTGCCCTGCTGGTATCGCTTGTTTTATCATATCGGCTCCTTTAACGCCGAACAGATAGTTCAGTGCACCGGGCTTAAACTTCACGCCGACCAGGTAGTTACTGTAGAGGTGACGATAGGATACTGTAGCTGCGTGATAGCCTATGAGTAGACTTTTATTACAGGAGTGCAGCAGTTGTCCGTTGGTATTATATAATTCAAAAGGATTACCGAGGTTGATGACCAGCGAGGAGTACATATTGGCCAGCAGCACTTCATTGTAGGAAGTTTGTCTGAATCCTGGTTCTCGCATGTCCAGTAGCCAGTAGCATATGACATAATCCGCCAGATCTGCGGAGGGCGCCAGGAAGTGATAGCTATCCTGAAAGTGCTGCCGGTCAATTATTTCTACGGCCTGATTTTGCATACCTAAATGTACGTATTACCAGGCGAAAAGCATGTCTTAGCATGCTGTGCCAGCGGCACAAGGAATTTCCAGAAATGCGGTATATTCCTGGCTGATGCGTGCCAGGTCTTGTCCGGTCTGGTTGTCGGTATCATATACTACAAACGGGGTTTTATAGATCATATCCGTATAAAGTGCTGTCAGTTCGAATGGCCGCAGCAGTTCTTTCATCGTGTACAGGTATTTCCCACCCTGTTTATAATCATCCTGTTCAATACCTGCGGACACTGCCAGCAGCAGTTGTTTGTTCTTGACTTTGTCGCCGGTCCTTCCGTATGCCCATCCATAGGTGAGTACGTCGTCCATCCATTTACGCAGCAGCGGCGGGCAGCTGAACCAATAGAAAGGGAACTGGAACAGGATGCGGTCGTGTTGTTCTACCAGCTGCTGTTCTGCTTTGACGTCTATATTCCAATCCGGATACTGGTCATATAGGTGATGTATAGTGACGGTATCCGGGTGGCTACTTAAGGTGTGTACAAGATGTTTATTTATAACAGATTCACTGATATTCGGATGCGCTATAATGGCTAATGTTTTCATTGTCTTATTGTTTAAATGATCTATCAGCAAACTTAGCCACTTCAGCATAATATTCCCATACAGGCAAATTATTTGGGAAAACATTCCCATATTTGTACTTATTGAGAATAAAATGCCATAATCATTCTATTTTCTTCCATTTTTTAGTATTTCATTCTATACGTATGCAATTAGATGATACAGACCGGGCGATCCTGCGTTTATTACAGGAAGACGCCCTGCTATCTTACAAAGAAATAGCTGCCAGGCTGCACCTTTCTTCCACTCCTATATTCGAGCGGGTAAAGAAACTGGAGCAGCAAGGAGTGATCAAGGGATATGTGGCATTAGTGGATCGTCTACAGATGGGCTTGTGTCTGTTGGTGCTCTGCAACGTTTCCTTGCGGGATCATAATACGTCGACGATTGAGAACTTTGAACAGCGGATAGGCGGGATAAACATGGTGCTGGAATGTTTCCAGACTTCGGGGCAATATGATTACCAGATCAAGCTGGCAGTTAGTAGTATGGAGGAGTATCAGCAATTTTTGAAGCAGATCTCTGATCTGGGATATGTATCGGATACCAACAGTACTTTCATCCTGCGCGAAGTGGTCAATCATACCAGGATACCATTATAAAAAGCACTCCCGTTCCTTTATCACCGGGAACGGGAGCAGTCGTTTTATTTATAGCCGAAGGGATCAGGCGTTTCCCTGCCGGTTATGTTGTCCTTTATTGTGAGCTCTGTGGGGCTGCTGTGGTTTGCTGTTTCCACCACCGCCGCCATTGTTCGTTTTTTTGCCTCCGCCACCTTGCGGTCCGCGGCCTTTACCTCTGAACCGGTTCCGGTTGCCTCCTTTTCTGCCACCGCCACCATTTGAGGACGGTTTATATGTAGGGGCCTCTCCGAATTGCGGTGGTACGGGTGCTTTCGTCACCTCTTTACCGATCAGCTGTTCTATACGATGGAACTTGTTTTGCTCTTTAGGACTGATGAAGGTATAAGCGGTTCCTTCTGCTGCTGCCCTGGCGGTACGACCGATCCGGTGGACATAGTCTTCACCGTCGTTAGGCACATCGTAATTGATTACCAGGTCAATATCTTCTATATCGATCCCACGGCTGAGTATGTCTGTTGCCACGAGGATACGTAGTTTCTTATTTTTGAAATCGATCAGCACCTGCTCTCTTTGTTCCTGTTCCAGGTCGGAATGGATCTGCTCCACCTTGAAGCGCGCTCTTTTGAGTTCGGCACACAGCTCTTTCACATTTTGTTTGCGTGAGCAGAAGATCAGTACGCTTTCAAAATCCCGCTGTTGTAACAAGTGTTTGATCAGGGGAGCTTTTTGCTCTTCGAAGACAACGAAAGCTTCCTGTATTATCTTTTCAGGAGGTTTAGAGATGGAAATATTTACCTCTACCGGGTCCCGTAATATGTTGTGCGCCAGCTTCCTGATCTTATCAGGCATGGTGGCAGAGAAGAGGAAGTTTTGTCTTTCTTTGGGCAAATAGGAGATGATCTTAATGATGTCATCGTGGAAGCCCATATCCAACATGCGATCTGCCTCATCCAGTACCAGGTATTTCAGGCCATCGAGTTTTACATAGCCCATATTGAGGTGGGCGATCATACGGCCGGGGGTGCAGATAACGATATCTACGCCTGCGGAAAGGGCTTTCTTCTCGATAGCAAAGTTGGCGCCTCCGCTACCACCATAAACGGCGATAGAACTCAGGGAGGTAAAATAGCTGATCCCTTCAAGTGTCTGCGCGATCTGTACTGCCAGTTCCCTAGTAGGGACAATAATCAGGGAATTGATGTGCTGGGCATCATGAGGGGATGTAAGTAACTTATTGATAACGGGCAGCAGGAAGGCTGCAGTTTTGCCTGTACCGGTCTGGGCAGAAGCAATGATATCTTTACCCGCCAGCATCAGGGGGATCACCTGTTGTTGTACCGGGGTAGCGACTTCATAACCCATTGCATCAATGCCATCCAGCAATCTGTCGTCGAATCCGAATTCTGTGAAGTTCAATGTAAATGATCTTATTCAAATAATGTTGTGGGGGAAAAAATACCCCTTACAGGATGAATGTAGCACTTTTTATCGCTTTTTTAAAGAAATGAGGTAAAGTTGCTGTGCAATACATTCGCATTTTATCAATATAATGGCTGCCAATGGGGGTGGCAAAGTTGTTTTCAGAATATGTAATAGCATAAGATAAGATTCTTTATAGTCACCAAAAAAGTACGTGCTTTAGCTAAAATGCCATTATAAGTTATCTTTAATTTTTCTCGATCTTTATGCTACCAAGTATCCCATTTTTTGTAAGCAATTTGGGAGGAAATTTTTCTACGTTTTGAAGAACTGAAGAGCATTGCTCTCTTTTTTTACCAGCAGTCTGCAAACGTTTGCAATACACTTAACTGTTTACAGGATCAATATTATATACCACGTTAGTTTCCGTTTATCAACCACACAATATCATTCAACATGAGAAAGCTCCTTGCTATTGCCATCTTAGTGTTACATACTTGTTATTTGCCGGCTCAGACGAAGAAGATGAGCCGGGATGAGCGTATGCAATGGTGGCGGGAAGCACGTTTCGGGATGTTTATTCATTGGGGGTTATATGCCGTACCTGCCGGTGTGTATAACGGGCAGCCGATAGGTCGTGGAGGGGAATGGATCATGAACAGAGGGAAAATACCGGTAGCCATCTATCAGCAATTCGGACAGCAATTTAATCCAATAAAATATGATCCTGATGCCTGGGTACGCATGGCGAAGGATGCGGGTATGAAGTATATTGTCATCACGGCCAAACACCATGATGGCTTTGCGTTGTTTAAGACTGCTGCCAGCAAGTTCAATGTGGTAGATGCCACTCCTTATGGCAAAGATCTGTTACAGCCACTTGCTGCAGCCTGCAAAAAACACGGTATACGATTGGGTTTCTATTATTCACAGGCACAGGATTGGAATAATCCCGGCGGTGCAGCGGCGAGAAAAGTCACCTCGGAAGGCTGGGCAAACCCCGATTCTGCGCGTATAGATGCATATACGCTGGCGCACGGCGGACATTGGGATCCGGCGCAAACTACAGACAGTATGCGTAACTACGTGCAACAGGTAGCCGTACCACAAGTTAAAGAACTACTTACCAACTACGGAGATGTAGCCGTATTATGGTGGGATACTCCTACTAATATGACGGACGAGTTTGCTGAGCAACTACAGCAGCAATTGGCTTTGCAGCCTGCCATTATTACAAACGACCGGTTAAAACGTCCTAACTATACCGGCGACTACAAGACGCCGGAACAGAAAATACCGAATTTGCAGGAACTCGATGGCAGGGATTGGGAAACCTGTATGACAATGAACGGTACCTGGGGATATAAGCAAACAGACAACAAGTGGAAGTCTACAACTACCATGGTACGTAATCTGATCGATATTGCCTCCAAGGGCGGCAATTACCTGCTCAATGTAGGACCTACCGCTGATGGCTCTTTCCCTGCTGAAAGTGTAACCGCACTGCAGGGCATCGGACAATGGATGCAGGTAAACGGGGACGCCATCTATGGTACAAAAGCCAGCCCATTATCCACACTCCCCTGGGGACGTTGTACTCAGAAAAGTACTAATAACGGTACTACCCTTTACTTATCTGTGTTTGACTGGCCTGCCGATCAACAACTAACAGTGCCGGGTTTGAAAGGACAGATCCGCTCGGTAAAATTGCTTGCAAACGGGAAAAAACTGAAGACCAGCAATAATGATGACGCATTGGTCATCGCAGTACCAAAGCAAGCACCTGATACAATTGCTACTGTCATTAAAGTTGAAATTGCCGCTGCCCGTTAGCAGCAGGTACACCTGATTGGTATATCCAATATGATAGCAGTGGATATTACGACATTGATACGAAAGGGCTCGCAATTATAAGTGAAGATCATTCACTCCCCGCAGGAAAAACCATTTATTCATCCGCATCACCGGACGTAGTAACAATCGCATGTAAATAAGGATCAACAGCAACAGGCCATTTTACTGTCAGCACGTATTTTCTAGTAATCGTTTACAACGCTTTAGTACAAACAAATATCTAATGCTTATGAAAATGACCATTACTTAGTCTGTTCCGTATACGCATCGCTGTTATACGCATTACCTAAACACAAATCACCGTTATGAAACATCTGCATTTTTTACAGATGCGCAATTTGCTGCATCTAAGGCGGCATTTCCGCCCATCGGGCCGACAATGGCTACTATTTTCCCTCTACCTGTTATTCATCACTTCAGCTGTATACGGACAATCTCAAACAGGCAATATCCAGGTAAAAGGCACTGTAGTGACGGCTACCGGAGAACTGCTCCCCGGGGCTGTCATTCTTATCAAAGGGAGTACGAAGGGTACTACCAGCCGGTCAGACGGAGGCTTTGAGCTGACTGTTCCGGCCAACAGCACGATCCGCATTTCTTATACCGGTTATATTACACAGGAATTGACAATAGATGCTGCTATGGCTGCACCATTATCTATCCGGTTATCGCCCAATAACAGTGATCTGAATGAGGTGATCGTGGTTGGATATGGCGTGCAGAAGAAATCAGATATTACCGGTTCTATTGTCTCCATCAACGAAAAGGCACTTAAAGACGTACCTGTAGCCAACATCAGTCAGGCATTACAGGGGCAGGGTGCAGGCATCGATGTACAAAAAAACGGAGGTAACAGCAAGCCGGGCTCTTCTCCCCGGATATTGATACGCGGTACCCGTTCGCTCCGGGCCGACAATGATCCGTTATTCGTTGTCGATGGTATTCCGTTCAACGGCAATATCAATGATCTTAACCAGGACGATGTTGTGTCCGTTGAAGTGCTGAAAGATGCTTCATCTACCGCCATTTACGGTTCCAGGGGCGCCAATGGTGTGATCCTCGTCACCACCCGCAGAGGTAAAGCAGGCAAACCTGTCATTTCTTATACCGGCTACGGTGGTTTTAGTGCACCACGTGGAAAATATCCCATCATGAACGGCCAGCAGTTCGCTGATTTCAAAAAGTGGGCGATCATGAATAACAATCCCGGTAAATACAAGGGACTGGATGACCCGCTATGGCTTTCTGATCAGGATAATACCTTCCTCGCAGTGGAAAAGGAATCCATTCGTACCGGACGTGGTACAGACTGGCAGGATCTCATCTATAAAAACGGCATGACGACCAATCATCAGCTAAGCGTTGCCGGTGGCACTGAGCAGACACAATATGCCTTCTCCGGCGGATATTTCAGGGAGACGGGTATCTACCCCGGTCAGTCATTTGACCGGTATACCGTGAAAATAAGCGTTGATCAACAATTCGGTAAACGATTTAAGATAGGGATCAACTCGCTCAATACACTTAGTCAGACGAACGGGGAGAACGCTAATCCGATGGGACAAGTATTGAGAGCGAATCCATTGGCCACTCCCTACAATCCGGATGGCAGCCTGGTAGGTTTTATTCCGGGTAATGCGGCACAGGTATGGAACCCCTTATCCAACCTGGTACCCGGTGCAGTCGTAGAAAAGCGGAAACGGTTTGGTACCTTTAGTACCATTTACGGAGAAGTGTTAATAGCCAACGGATTAAAATATCGTATCAACGCCGGTGCAGAGATACGCTCTAATCAATATGGCAATTTTACGGCCAGCAACACGACCAATAACCTGGGAGGTCCTTCCAGGGCGAGGAATGAGAACACCTACTCTACTAACTATACCGTAGAGAACCTGTTGACATACGACAAGACCTTCGCACAAAAACATAAGATCAACTTCACCGGACTATATAGTTTCCAGCAATACCAGATGGAGAGAACAGGTTTTGGCAACAGTAATGTGGCTATTGATGACCTGCAGTATTTCAATCCACAATATGGCGCCTTTATGACAGGCGACGGTGATCAGGAGAAATGGACGATCCTCTCCTATATGGGACGTCTGAACTACTCGTTCAAAGACCGGTATCTCCTGTCCTTCACCATGCGATCTGACGGTTCTTCCCGGCTGGCGCCCGGCAGCAAATATGATATCTTCCCATCTGGCGCCGTAGCATGGAATATTATCCAGGAACCATTTATGCGGTCCGTCAAAAATGTCTCCAACCTGAAACTGAGAGCAACCTATGGAAAGGTCGGCAATACGGCTATCCAAGCCTACCAGACCCTGGGGGCATTGTCTCCTATGACCTACAACTACGGTAACCTCACAGTAGTGGGTGCCTATCAGACTACTATCCCTAACCCTAACCTAACCTGGGAATATACAGCTACGTTCAACCTGGGATTAGATTTCGGTTTATTCGACAACCGTATCAGTGGTAATATCGAATTCTACAAGGCATCTACCAGCTCTCTGCTGTTACAACAGAACCTTCCCGCTACATCGGGTATCCCTACTGCTATATTGAGAAATGTAGGCAAGACTGAAAACAAAGGGATAGAAATACAATTGTCTACTATCAACATACAAGGCAAGGGACGGAACGACTTTAACTGGAGTACTGACCTGAACTTTTTCATCAACCGTGGCAAGATCAAACAACTGGCAGACGGTGTACAGAACGATATCAGCAATAGTTGGTTTGTAGGGCAGCCTATCGGCACTATTTACGGATATAAAAGAGTAGGCGTATGGCAGGCTACTCCCGGAGACAGTGCGCTGGCAAAAGCCTTAGGGTTGACTGTCAATAAAGTAGACGGAGTAATTGGTACAATCCGGGTGGACGATGTAAACGGAGATAAAAAAATCAACGGTAACGACCGTATCTTTCTGGGATCCGGCCAACCCAAATGGGAAGGAGGGATGACCAACCGTTTCTCCTATCGTGGGTTTGATCTGACCGTTGTAGCATTTGCCCGTATAGGTAGCACTTTGGTAAGCCGTATGCACCAGAGTGGTAGCTTTATCAATACTTTCCAAAGTAACTACAACAATCTGAACATACACTACTGGACACCTACCAATGGAGAGAACTACTACCCACGTCCATTTGCCGGCTCTACCAATACGCCTTATTCAGAGCTACTGAGTTACTTTAACGGCAGCTTCCTGAAAATACGCAGTCTGAGCCTGGCTTATAGTTTACCCCCATCCTGGCTGCGCAATATGGGTGCTAAATCATTCCGTATCTACGCAACAGCAGAAGAACCATTTATCCTGTTCTCTGAATATGTCAATAAATATGGCGGCCTTGATCCGGAATCTGCCGGTACACTGGGAGTAGACACCCCTCCGATGCGCTCTTATGTATTCGGTGTCAATATGACATTTTAAAATGATTAAATACTGATATATGCAAAAGAGATTTGCTTATTTAATACAGTTCACAATATGTTGCTGCCTGGCCTTTGGCTGTCAGCAGGAATTGCAGGAACGCCCATTCGCGATACTGACTCCTGAATTGCTCAAAACACCGCAAGGGCTGCAGATGGCATTGGACGCTGCTTACGGTGGTACAAGGATGTTCTGGGGCACACAAGATCTGTTCACCCTGACGGACCTGGGTACAGATGAATTCATATCCGGTATCGATGGTAATGGCGACATTGTAAAGTATAACAGTAAGTATAATACGGAAAATGGTACAGTGAATAATATCTGGCGTTCCTGCTATACACATATCAACACGGTTAATGGTATTATCCAGATGGCGCCTGAAGTGAATGGGATCACGGCGGAAAAGAGAGCGATGTATATAGCAGAAGCGAAATTCCTGCGTGCTAATTTCTATTTTATACTAGTACAATTCTGGGGGGATGTTACACTCAACACACGATTCCAGGACCAGGCACTTACTGCTGCCAAGCGTGATCCTATGTCGGAAGTATATAAGCTGATCATCCAGGACCTGAAAGATGCCATTGCTGTATTGCCGGCAGGTCCCCGCTCCGTAAATGTACTGCCAGGGAAAGCCAATAGCGCCGCGGCTATGCATGTACTTGCCAAAGTATATCTTACAAGGGCAACTTCTTCCATCAGGCAGGCGGACGATTTTCAGCAGGCCTATACTATCGCCCAGGACCTTATCGAGCGTGTTGCTCCATCTGCTGGTCTGCAATTGCTACAGGACTTCAAAAGTGTATTTGAAGAAGGGAATGAGTCCAATACAGAAGTATTGTGGACGGTGCAACATACCGCCAACCTGCCTTTTAACGGGCCTGGCAACAGCAGCGGGGCGGACAATGTACTAAATCATATGTGGGTACCTCGCTATGAATATGAAGGAGGCATGACAAGGGATATCGCCTATGGCCGACCTTATATACGATGTGCACCGACTCAATGGCTTATCCAGACAGCGTTTCGGGACAAAACGCTGGATACGCGTTTTAATAAGAGCTTCCAGACCGTGTGGATATCTAACTCTTCGGATAACATTCCCACCTGGCCCAACCCAGTGCCGCCAGGTGCTCCCATCGGCGCTCAGCCAGGTGCACCTAAATTTAAAAAGGGGGATACGGCTATCGTGATCCGGACCCTGAGTAATCCTACCTATGAGGTCAATGCAGCGCCCTATAAACTAATCAATCTGGCCACCTTCGGCAATGCGATGTGTCCTGCAATGACCAAATACTTTGATACCAAACGCCTGGATATGAATATGCCTTCTATAAGACCGGTGATCGTTTATCGACTGGCAGAGACTTACCTGATAGCGGCAGAAGCATTATATAAAGCTGGCCGTGCGAGTGACGCTCTAAAATATATTAATGCAGTACGTGAGCGTGCAGCCTATCCCAATCCTAACCCTCAGCGAATGGATATCACCGTAGGAGATCTTAATATGGATTTCATCCTTGAAGAACGCAGCAGGGAGTTGTGTGGCGAAATGGTACGGTGGTGGGATCTCGTAAGAACGGGTACATTACTGGACAGGGTACGTAAGTATAACACAGACGTGGGTGATATTATCTTACCCAAGCATACATTGCGTCCTATCCCTCAACAACAGATAGATGCGGTGGTAACCGGACCTGCTTATACACAGAATCCCGGTTGGTAACTGATGATTTAAATAACCAGTTGAAGGGCGATTGTCCTTCAACTGGCATCACTTTATCTAAGTAATAAAGAAAGCAGGTAAATGCATGCAAAAGATACCACTCCCATCCAGATAGTGGCGATAGAATAGACTCTTAACATCGGTTTCATGTCCTGCGACGAGAATTTAGCGATCACCCAGAAGTAAGCATCGTTAGCATGCGAGATCATCATAGAACCGGCTCCCATAGACAATACGCATAACATACGGCCGGTATCATCCTGTAATCCCAGTGCCGGTAGTAATGGATGTATAATAGAAGCAGCCGTGATGATTGCAACGGTAGAAGAGCCCTGTGCGGTCTTCAGTATAAAGGTCAATAAAAAGGGGAAAAATATCCCGAGGGAGCCTAGCGGCAATGCATCACCGAAGTGTTTACCGATATCTGTGGCTGCCAGTACTGCCCCGAAGGCCCCCCCTGCTCCGATGATCACCAGAATTCCTCCCGCTTTTTCTGCTCCATCCTGTAATAGTTTGCCCACCACATCCTTGGTCCAGGATATATTTCCCCAAAAGGCCAGTACCACACCGGTCGTGAGTGCGAGTATCGGGTCTCCCATTATGCGGCATACCGTAGCTGCGGTGGAAGTATCTTTTCCGAAGGCGGCCCCTGCTGCGATCAGCAGGATAGGTATTATCACCGGGAGAAAAGCCTGCCAGACGGTCGGCTCCTGCCGATGCCCGGCCGCTATAGTATCCTCCGCTGCGACGGAGGGTACATGTTCAAATTTACGTCCGGCAAAGTGTGCCCACCAGCTACCTACAACGGCTGCGGGGATGGCGACAAGGGTGCCTACTAATATAAGCCTACCAAAATCCACCTGCAGTAGTCCAGCAGCAGCGGCGGCGCCGGGATGGGGAGGGATAAGGCAATGTACTGCATAAAGGCCGGTAGCCAGGGAGGCAGACATGATAGCGGTAGCGATACCTGTGCGTGCCGACAAGGATTTGCTAAGGCCGCTCAATACGATGTACCCGGAGTCACAAAAGATGGGCATTCCTACTATAAAGCCTGTAATACTCATCGCTGCGGCAGCATACCGTTCACCTACCCGTTTCAGGATAAACCGGGCCATTACCTGGGTGCTACCTGTATACTCAAGCAGCACCCCTAACGTTGTGCCCAGTACGATAATAAACCCCAATGACTTCATAATATGTCCGAAACCATCTTTCATAGCTGTCAGGATAGCCGGTACGGGCATCTGTACACATATACCTACAAAAAACGAGGCCGCAAACAATGCAAAGAAAGCGTGCATACGATAACGAGCGGTAAGCAGTACGATCAGACCCACGCCAGCTACCAAACTGATGAGCAGTGCTATGAAAGTATTGTTCATGCGTTCCGGGTTTATCTACACAATATAAGGAAAGATGCAGGGAAGTTAGCGCCCGAAAACAGTCTTTACTTTCAGGCAGAACGTGTGAAGTTATTGTTAAGCAACCAATACTTAACACTGCTTTAACTTCAAATTGGGGATAAATGAATAGTATTGGGGAGCAATACGTTTTATAGTTTTTGTTTGAAAGATTTTTTTCATAACGTGGAATTACAAGGAATAAGTAACCGCCTTTTAAGGCGGTTTTTCTTTTATATCCCGTAAATACGTTATGGCTATTTGAGCAGTCGTAGTCTGACCTTTTCCACAGAGCTGCGGAACATTTTCAGGATCAGTATTTCGTAATCATCAATGACCAATACCTCTCCTTCCTGCGGTATACTACCATGGCGATAATTGATGAGACCGGAAAGTGTTTCATAATCTTCACTTTCGGGTAGTTCTACCGGTAATAACCTATTTATATCTACCAGGTATTCGTGCGCATCAACCAGGAAGTTTTTTTCATCTTTTTGTTCTACGACAGGTGCTTCCTGATCGTGTTCATCCTGTATATCCCCCACTAACTCTTCCAGGATATCTTCCATCGTCACTATACCGGTGGTATCTCCAAATTCATTGGTCACAACAGCAATCTGTATACGTTTACTCTGGAAAGTACGCAGCAGGTCTTTGATCTTCATATTATCCGGTACATAGAACACAGGCTTGAGGATATCTTTTATATTAGCCAGTGTCTTTTCATGCACGCTTTTGATCAGGTCTTTCGTATAGATAATACCTGCCAGTTCATCCAGCGAGTTACGTGTAACGGGATATCGTGAGTATCCTTCTTTGATCGCCTCATCCAGCAGCTTCTCTACCGGCCAGGATATATCCAGCACCACAATCTCTTTGCGATGGGTGAGTATTTCTTTTACCCTGCGATCATCGAAGTCAAATACATTCTGGATCAATTCTCTTTCCGTCTCTTCGATGGCACCACCTTCATGGCTTTCTGAGATGATGAGTTTAAGTTCTTCCTCTGAGTGGATATCCTGTTCACCTGCCGGCGTAATTCCGAATATGCGCAGGATGGCATTCGCGAGGCCATTCAACATCCAGATAAAAGGACGGAATATAAAATAGAATGCACGCAGCGGGAAAGCAACTGCAAAGGTAGTAGGCAGCGGTTTACGGATAGCCAGCGACTTAGGGGCCAGTTCACCGAATACTATATGTAGTATGGTAATGCAAAGGAATGCTATCGGAATAGCGATGGTATGTGCCGTCTTGTCGGGAATGTTCAGTCCCAGCGTATTGAACAGATTGATGATAAGAGTGGTCATCAGCTCTTCACCCACCCAACCCAGGCCAAGTGAAGCCAGGGTGATACCCAGCTGTGTGGCAGCCAGGTAGCCGTCCAGGTTACTGATAATATGCCGGGATACATTAGAGAGCCTTTGTCCGACACCGCCGGAGCTTTTGATCTGAGAGGAACGTACTTTTACGATTGCAAATTCTGCAGCAACAAAAAAACCATTTAAGAGTACCAGAAAGATAGTCAGGAAAACATCAAGGACCATGAAGTAACTATTGGTTCGCAACGCCAAATATAGTCAATGCCTTGTTAAGATTAGTACTTTACTGAATATTTTAATATTAATATTAATGCACGGATATTAATCAGAAGCTTGCTATTTGATAAGGGATTATTGCAAAATATATTCCACCACGCACTATCACACAAAAGTGTTATCTTTAATATTCTTAACCCTCTTTTGACCATTTTTAACTGTGTTGATACCCATGAAGAAAACAGCATTAATTGCCGCCGCGGGGGGTATACTAATCGCATTATTGGCTTATTCTGCGCATTCGGCGGGATTACTCGGTGTAAAAGCATTTTTCAAATTAGGCATTGCGGGCCTCCTTCTCATGATTGCCGCTGCTGCTTATTTTATCGTATCTGCCTTGGCCGAATGGGCCAGGGAAACTGATTTTTTCAGGAAGATCCTGTAACGCTATCCAGTACTTCGCATATTTCCTCACGCTGTCCTGCTTAGTTTTCTGAAGCGCCATCAGGTATGTATACGTTGATCGTCGTCGGGAACGGCTGTGTTTTTCCTGGGCAGGAACCAAGCAGGAATTAGTGTGACCAGCAATATTCCCATGGAAACCCGAAAGCCGGTCTGCAGGGCTAGGTGTTGTGCCAGCGGTTCACTCATGCCTGCAGCCATATGTGTCCTGATGGCGGATTGGCTGATGATCGCCAATACGGCTATCCCCAATGCACCTCCTACCTGTTGCAATAAACTGCTGACGGCAGAGGCCATCGTTACTTCGGCAGGCCTTACAGCACTGATAGTAGCGGCGCTCAGTGGAGCTACCAGCAATCCCATGCCAATGCCCCGGATAGACATGGCGGTTAATATGAGTGCTATCGGACTTCCCTGATCCAGGAGAGAGAACATCCACATGGACAATGCCAGCAATGCCAGTCCAACCATCGATATCTTCCGGGAACCATGTTTGTCTGACCATTTACCCGCAAATGGCATGAGTGCCGCCATTAGCAATGCATTAGGCAGGATCAGCAAACCCGAAGCGGACTCTGAGTATCCTAACAGTCCCTGCAGCAGAAAAGGCAATAGGAACAATCCTCCGAATAGTGCTGCGGAGCGAGAAATAGTAACAAGGATGCAGCTGACGAAAGCATAGTTGCGAAACAATTGCAGATCGATAAGCGGAAATTCTTTTTTTCTTTCGATAAAAATGAAGCAAACCAGCGCGACGATGGCCACTGCCAATGAGATCAGTATCTGCGGGCCGGTCCATCCGATACGTTCTGCCTTTGCAATCCCATATTGTAAGGTGATCAGGAATATCGTAAAAGCGACAAAGCCGGAAAGATCAAATGGTATTTTGACCATTACCTGCTGCCGGAGGAAACCTAGATAACGGAAAGACAATGCAATCGCAATGATGCCAATGGGTAAATTGATAAAGAAGATAGAAGGCCAGCCGAAATGTTCTGTCAGGAATCCCCCTAATGTTGGGCCCATAGCAGGGCCCATCAGGTTGCCCAACCCCCACCATCCCAATACAGAACCGCGCACCCGGGCAGGAAACACATAAGACACGATCGCCATAGAGACAGGGGCAATGGCGCCTCCTCCCAATGCCTGTATCACACGTGCTATCAATAAAGTCTCCAAGCTACCGGACAATGCGCACAGCACAGAGCCCAAGGTGAACAAACCGATAGCGGCAATATAGAGGTTAAAGAATCCCAACTTACTCTTCAGCCAGTTGGTCATAGGCATGAGTAATGAAAAACTCAGCATATACACTGTGATCACCCATTCTATATCATCCAGGCTACAATCAAACTGCCGGCTCATCACCGGCAGCGAAATATTAACTATACTCGAGTCCAGGCCAGCCATCATCGTGCCTAGTACCATTACCCATAAAACACCGGATCTGTTTTGGTTCCGCATAGCAGGTCATATGAGTGATCAATATATAATCAGTCCTTTATGCTTCCTTTTTCCTGAGCCGTGCCAGTTCTGTAAAGAGTTCTTTTTCTTTATCAGAGAGCTGTTGTGGTATATGTACGAGTAATTCGACGTAGAGATCACCATGTTCCTCCGGTTTATCATAGTACGGCATTCCTTTTCCTTTAAGGCGGAATACTTTACCGGTGTCCGTTCCTGCGGGTATGTTCATCGCCACAGGTCCACCCAGCGCAGGTATCGTGATCTTACCACCTAACACCGCTGTATAGAGATCTACCGGCAACTTGGTATACAGGTCCTTCCCTTTCAGTTCAAATTGTGTATTGCCCGTAAGTTGAATGGCAATAAGCAGGTCCCCGTTGGCACCTCCTTTGCGACCGGACATCCCTTTTCCTTTGAGCCGGATCACCTGGCCATCCTGCAGGCCAGGCTTGAGTTTAATATTGAGTCGGGCGCCGTTTACTTCTACCTGGCGTGTACCTCCGTTAAAGGCATCATCGAGTGACACTTCCATCCTGGCCTGTACATCATTGCCACGAGCCGGCTGCTGTTGACGGTTGCTGAAGCGCCCACCGAAAAGCCGCTCAAAAAAGTCAGAGAACTGCTCATCCCCACCAAACATCTCGTCCATATTACCCTGGTAGCCATAACCACCTCCGCCACCACCATACCGGGACCAATCGAAGTCTTCAGCGCGGCCACCATGTTGTTCGTAGCTTCTCCAATTTTCACCAAATTGGTCATATTTCTTTCTTTTATCAGGATCATTCAGGACCTCATACGCTTCGCTGATCTCTTTAAACTTCTCCTCTGCCGCTTTGTCACCCGGATTCTTATCCGGATGATATTTCACCGCCAGCTTACGGTAGGCTTTCTTCAATTCATCCGCTGTAGCGGATTTACTGACGCCTAGTATTTTGTAATAGTCTTTTATATCCATAGCAGCCTAAAACAACAAAAAATGTGCTAAATGCCGCCATAAAAACTTAGTCCCTCCGTAAAGCAGGTCCTATATCAGAGCAGCACTGTGATTCCCTGTCCAGACGGCAATTCCTGCACGAAAGGCGCAGACAGTGCTTTAGAACTGAGCCCTATCGCACCATATACACCAGCAGACAAATTGTCAGCAATTGATAACGAGTTTGAGGCTGCGGAACAAAACAGCTACAACAATGCACTCCCTTTGGGGTATTGCATACTAACCGGGCGGAGTAATGATGACGGTGCGAAGTATTGCGGATAGCGGCGTGTTGTATCTCGAAACAGGAATTCAATTTACACAATCGGAAAAAGCAATGCACGGGCAGATGTGTTATATAAAAAAATCCCGCAGGTCTTCACCTGCGGGATGCATATTACATCGATTCACCTAAAAACTTATGCTTTCTTAACTAGTTTATACTCGATCTCAGGCTTACCTCTAACACCACCATCCTGGCCGAGACCCATGCTTACAAATTTCAGCTTGTAGTAGTTACCTGCCGCATCTTTTACTACGTAAAAGCGATCACGTTTGATACCCGTAGCACCACCATTCGGGCCGCCAGTAGTTCTCCATTTGCTGCCGATTGCATCACGTTTACCACTGAATACCAGTTTAGTATTCGTAACATCAGCCGCTGTAAAAGTATCGTACTTGAAACCATTTGCTTCGGTAGCTTCCGCAGCTGTTACACCTGCCAGGTTATTGATGAACACCAGGTCAGAGAATGTATAAGGAATATTGCCGTTAGTATCAGGATTGAATGTGAAATACATTGCCAGTCCCCATTGGATATCCCAATCTGCTTTTTTAGGCTCTACCACTACCAGTTTAGCACCGATAAAAGAGAAGAAGGAGAAGTTGAAAGCAGCATCTTTGCTGATGTCTGCTGTCTGGATCGTCGTTTCACTCAATTTGGCATACTGTAATTTATACCCGTTGCCATTGCGTACTACACGTACTTTATACCAGTCTTCTTTTTTTGTTGCCCCATCAGGTTTTATCAGGTACACTTTGTTATCTGCATCAGTAGCAGATACGGCAGCGATCACCGTTTTGGAAATATCGCCGGTAGCATCATCTACATACTCCAGTTTACCTTCACCTAGTGCAATTTCCAGGTTTATTGCCGCTGCGTCATCTACCGTTACTTTGGTAATATCATTTTTAGTAGTGGCAGTAGCTGCTGTGCTGGTATTATAGTTCAGTATCACACGATAATCATTGCCGCCGAAGAAACCGAGGTTCCAGCTGTTGCGCGCTACGCTGGCAGTACTATTACTGCTAAAATCTACATATACAGTATTGGTAGCAGAAGCACCACCGGTGCCGCCATCCAGGGTTATTTTAGAACCATCGGAAGGTGGAGGGATCACGGGTTTATTATCGTCGCTTTTAGAACAGGCACTAAATACGCTCACTGCTGCAAACAGCATCATTGCATTTCTGATCATCATTTGCTTATATTTTTTATAGGTTTTATTGTTATTGATTTATGTATTGCCGGACGTCACTACTAGCGATTCCAGCTAAAGTTGAGCCCCAGGAAATAAGACCTGCCATATGCCAGCGGCACAGGACCATTGGTGTTATGCCCACCGCGATTATCCATAACTGTATTGCGGAGGGTATTTATGTCAAACAGGTTCTTCACCCCTAAATTGAGCGTCACCAGTTTGTTGATCTTTTTGGTAGCAGTGAGGTCCATCCAGTGGAAGGCTTGCACTTCTGAAAGCAACACAGCAGCAGGGCCATTGGGGGTAGTACTGGCCAATACATACTCCGGACGTTTGCCAGTGAATTTATAGAAGGCGCTAAGGGTACCGCCCAGTTTGGGAAACTTCCAGGTAGCTCCTGTATTGATCTCCGCACTCCAGACAAACTGAGGAAGCGAACGGCCTTTTTCAACCTGTGTGGTGTCCTTGAAGAACTCATTATATCTGCCGATGTAGGAAAATCCGGCTGACAATTGCAGGTTATTCCAGTTCAGGGTACCCTCCAGCATACCGCCGGTCGTCTTGAATTTATTGACGTTGATATATGTAAATATCCTGGGATCTTCTGCGCTTTTTGCCGTAGCGATCAGGTTATCGAAATTGTTGTAAAAGCCACTCAACGTTATACTTAACCGGGTCCTTTCCTGATGGACAGGACGCCAGGTCAACGAGCCGGTAAAGCTGTTGGAATGTTCTGCTTTCAGATTGGGATTACCTTTGATAGAGTGGCTGGCATCGAAGAAATAAAAGTACAACTCGCGCAATGCCGGCGCCCGGAAGCCGCGTGCATATCCCAGCCGCAGGTCAATATCTTTGGTAATAGCAAGCCTTGCATTCAGTGAAGGTATCACCGGTGGTGCATCATAAGCGGAGTTTTTGCTGAATCGCAGTCCCGGCCGTATATTCAGAATAGATAACGGTTTGATCTCAGAAGAAATGAAGAAAGCATAGTCAGCGATAACTGGCGTACCTTCTATACGTTCGCCTCCTGCAGCATCACGTTTATATTCTATACCGGGCTGAAAGGACACGGCAGAGGAAAAACGATATTGGGCAGTGCCGCGGAAGAACCAGGTATTGAAAGTAGAAAGCGCCTGCGCCCCAGGTTGAGGGTCTGGCTGCGAAGTCCCATCCACAAAATTGATGATATCGGATTTGGTACGGCGTTTATAGTCCTGGTAAGATACTATGCCGTTGAAACTCCAGGCATCATTCAACTTATACTCGGCTTGTCCCTGATGGGTATAACGATTGGTGATATAATGCTGATCTGTCGTTTTTCCATTTGCCGGGTTGATGTTGCCTCCGCTCCAGATATCTTCATTCAGGTAATCCAGGCGATACCAGGCTTTCCAGTTCTTCTTGCCATAGCCGAAGGAAACATTCCCCAGCCATTGGTCTTTGGGGCTCCATTCTTTCTTACGGCCTGAATTGCCACCTTGCCATCCCCCAAAGTTATTGCGGGTTACGCCGGCGCCGGCATACCATCCCTTACGTTCCCAGTTGACCTGCAGGTTTTCGTTATGCACCCCTTTTTTAGTAAAGGCATTGTATTCGTTGCCTACGGTTTCCTCCTGTACACGGGCGGAAACAGACAACCGGTCTTCTCCGCTGCTTTTACGGGTAATAATGTTGATCACCCCAGCCAGACCGTCGGTACCATATACCACGGACATAGGCCCTTCGATGATCTCAATCCTTTCTACTGTATTGATATCTATCTGCCCGAGGCTCTGTTTGATGTCGCCACGGTCAACGACCGGAACGCCATCGAGTAATATTTTGACGTTGGCGCCCCCCATGCCCATCAGTTCGATGCGTGTTTCGCCCAGCGCGAGATCATTGGAAAGGCGCACACCCAGTTCGTTATTGATCACCCCTATGATATCGGTACCACCCCGTAGTTTAATACGTTCATTGCTGATAGTACGTACCCGCTGTACAGCATTACGCATGGATTGCGGTTCGAACTGGCCGGTCACTACCACATCATCCAAGTGATATTGTGCGACTGTCAGGTGGGTTTGTGGTACATCGGTTGTATCTCCGGCAGTTAACACAACAGGGATTCGTTGTTCCTGCTGGCCTACAGCCCGTACGATCAGTGTTTGTTTGCCGGCAGGTGCTTTAAACCGATAACGCCCTTCTTCGTCGGTGCTGGCACCTTTTGCAATACCACTCACGTGCACGGTTACCCCGGCAGCGGGAGTATTTCCTGCTGTAAAGACACGCCCTCTTAATACGGCGGTAGGCTGTTGGGCCTGTGCGAACAGGCAATTGGTTATACAACTAACAAGGAGTAAAATATACAGTTTCATGCACTTGCGAAAACGCTCTTTATCGCCCAGCAAATGGCAGGCTTTTATCATCCGGAATTGTCATCAACAGTGCTGCTTTTACAAGCGGCACAGCTGTACACAGACAGGTCAGTCCAAAGGATCTGCCTGAACCATCTTATTGCTGAGAGCAGGGATAAAAAATAACAAGCATCACCGTTATAACGGCGTGCATATCTTGCGGCGGAGCAGGATTTAACAATGCAAAGGAAACTATTTACCATGGCCGGCCGTGGTCCAATCAGGAAAATGATTTACGCAAAAGGGAAAATTAGTCCATGACACAACGGCCATGGACCTATAGGAATAGAAGGGACGTTGATAGCATAAACCGGGCTATCGCCTGCAAACAACATTGTAGCTATGGCTTTAACAAGCAAATAGCACCGGTCCAATACAGTGGTTCTCTAGGTAGGATAGTTATAATTTCATCTGTAAGGTTTTGCTGATTTTCTTAAACGTACAGAGGCGAGACATGCAATACTGTCCGGTCAGGGCGCTGCCGGGATCAGTAATTACATTGATAAATACCTGGCGGAGTACCCGGTATCGTATTGCTAACCAGATAGAACCGGTTAACAATACAAAAGTAAACAGCTGTTCATTTATCGGATACGCAGATCGGGAAAACTATTTACGCAAAAAGGTAAAAGACAATGGGAAATAACCCGTTGGTTATTATTATTCAATGGAAGTAAGTTGTACCAGTTCTGCTGCAGTAAATACCCGCGACCGGGTTAGAAAACGAACACCCAAGGGTATTTCAAGCGAGAAACTACTACCCCGGCCGGGAGTTACATCTAATATCAGCTGTGTATGTTTCCAGTATTCAAATTGGTCCCTGCTCATATAGAAGGGATAGCCGGCCACTTCGCCCAGCAACACATCACTATTACCTGTTTTAAATTCCCCGGCTGTAAAACACATCGGCTGAGAGCCATCGCAGCAGCCCCCGCTCTGATGGAACATCAGTGCACCGTGTTGTTCTGTCAATCGTTCTATCAGGGATAGCGCTTTATCCGTGGCTACTATGCGTGCTACTTTCATGAGACACCTGGTTTGATTAAAAACATAGGGAACGGCAGTATCCATGCTGCCGCTCCCCCTCATAAGTCATCCACATCAAGTCCTAATCAGTTAGAAGAATCCCAGCTTCTGCTTGCTGTAAGATATTAGCATATTTTTCGTCTGTCGATAGTGGTTCAACATCATCTTGTGCGTCTCCCTGCCAAAACCTGATTTCTTATATCCTCCGAAAGGTGCATGTGCAGGGTACGCATGGTAACAGTTCACCCATACACGACCTGCCTGTATCGCTCTCGGTACCTGGTACATTTCATGGGCATCACGCGTCCATACACCGGCACCAAGTCCATAAAGTGTATCGTTAGCGATCTGTATCGCTTCTTCTGTAGTTTTGAAGGTAGTTACACAGGTTACCGGTCCGAAGATCTCCTCCTGGAATACCCGCATCTTATTGTTGCCTTTCAGGATAGTCGGCTGTACATAATAGCCGTGTTCCAGGCCACTGTTTTGATGGTATGCTTCACCTCCTGTCAATACCTGTGCACCTTCCTGCTTACCGATCTCCAGATAGCTCAATATCTTATTGTATTGGTCTTCCGAAGCCTGTGCCCCCATCATCACGGTACCATCCAGCGGATTACCCATACGGATGGCTTTTGTACGCTGCACTACCTTGTCCATAAATTTGGAATAGATATTTTCATGTACCAGTATCCTGCTGGGACAAGTACATACTTCTCCCTGGTTCAGGGCGAACATTACTGCACCTTCTACGGCTTTGTCAAAAAACTCATCATCGGCGGCCGCTACGGATTCGAAGAAGATATTAGGGCTTTTACCACCCAGCTCCATAGTTACCGGGATCAGGTTCTCCGAGGCATATTGCATGATGAGCCGCCCAGTGGTTGTCTCACCAGTAAACGCGACTTTCTGCACGCGGGGAGATTGTGCCAGTGGCTTGCCCGCTTCCGGACCGAAGCCGGTCACCACATTGAGTACACCGGGAGGCAGCAGGTGACCGATCAGTTCCATCAGGCACATGATACTGGTAGGCGTCTGCTCCGCGGGTTTCACCACAACGCAGCAACCGGCAGCCAGCGCCGGGGCTACTTTCCAGGTAGCCATGAGCAAGGGAAAATTCCATGGAATGATCTGTCCTACCACACCGATTGGCTCATGCAGGTTGATGCTGACGGTAGTGTCGTCTAACTCGCTGATATGTCCTTCTTCACTACGGATCACACCCGCAAAATAGCGGAAGTGATCTACCACCAATGGCAGGTCAGCAGCGCGGGTCTCACGGATCGCCTTACCATTATCGATGGTCTCTATGGTTGCCAGCAGCTCCAGATTGTCTTCTACCACCTGGGCTATTTTCAGCAGGATATTGCTACGATGTGCAGCGGCAGTACGGCTCCATTCCGGAAATGCCTTATGCGCAGCATCTACCGCTTTTTCTATATCTTTTTCATTACCTCTGGCTGCCTGGGTAAATACTTTCCCATCGATAGGGGAGACATTGTCAAAGTATTGCCCTCCCGCAGGAGCCACCCATTGTCCACCTATATAATGATCATATTTTTCCTTAAAAGAGGGGCGTGCTGCAATGTTTGTTTGAGGTGCAGTTGCAGTGGAATTACTCATAACGGCAGGAATTTTAAATGGTGAATAGATACCCTCAATTTTCACCAAAAAAAAACATTACCGCCCCACAATTGTATCTTTTTATAGCACGATTGTACCCCGATTTTAGTAACTTATGGATGGTAGTCCTAACTTGTAACAAATCATTATCGTCATGCCGGTCAATAATCCATTGCAACATGTAGCACTCACTGCTCCCAGACAGCTGCAGACACTGGTAGAGAACAGGCGGATATTCAACCTCCAACACTGTGAGCTCAACATTTTCGAGAGCTATGAACAGGCTTACCAGGTTCCCCTGCTGTTCAACGACTTTGTCATTACCAGTATGGTGAGGGGCAAAAAGGTCATGCACCTGTTTGACGACGCCGGTTTTGACTACCTGCCCGGCGAAACCGTCATCGTACCCGCCAAAGAACAAATGCGGATCGATTTCCCTGAAGCCGCTTCCGACAATCCCACACAATGTATTGCCCTGGCCATCGATGCCAGCTATGTCCATAATACGGTCGACTACCTCAATAACTATTACAATAGTGCTAAAGATGAACGGGTAGACTGGCAGCTGCAGTTCTCCCGTTATCACTTCGGTAATGATACCGAAATAGCAGACCTACTGAATAAACTGATCCGTATCTGCAGCAGTGCCAACAAATCCAAAAATATACTGGCAGACCTGTCAATGAAAGAACTGCTGATACGGCTGATACAAAGTCAGCATGTAGAGAATGTAGCGATCGCCAGCGAAAAGGAAAACAATAGTAGCCGTGCACATCACGTATTACACTATATACATCAGCATCTGTCTGAAAAGATTGCTATCGATGCTTTATGCAGCAAGGCTTACATGAGCCGGAACATGTTCTTCAAATGGTTCCGTGAACAGTTTGGCATTACGCCACTGGAGTATATCAATGCCGCCCGTATCAGGATGGCGAAAACCTTACTGGCAAACCTCCAGCAGGATATTAAGTCCGTCAGCGCACATTGCGGGTTTAGCGATGTCAATTATTTCACCCGGGTATTTAAAAAGATAGAAGGTATTACACCAGGTGCTTATCTGACTTGTGTCATGGGGGAAAAAGAGTAATGCTATACTCCTAGGCGTTCCAAAATATATTGATCTACCCAAAGTGGTATTTCATCACATTCTTTTAGTCTTTTTTTCCGACATAGAGCACAGTTCCTTTCTTTAGTTTCCTTACTTTTTCCTTTCCTATCACTTCTATCACCCTTGTTATTTTTCCTCCAGGCATTTCCCTTACTACCCAGCCGTCCTCCATGTAGGTTACCAGGATCCTCATTGCCCTATTTTCATTGATGACATTTAAACCCGGCCAATCTCTCCAGTTCCATAATAAACTGGCGATTACCGACCTCTTCAACATCCCCCAAGTCTTCAATTTGGGTCCAATTTTTCTGACTGCCATGTTGATGACGTACAGATCTATTTGCTGCATTACGCCAATTTGAGCAAAGGAAAAAAACGCTACAATCAATAATAATGAAGTAATTATATGAAAAACAAAAGGCCTGAATCGTATCTGACAGATACCATTCAGGCCCTTGGTGTAAAAACCAGTCATCAACTATCAAAGGGCAACAGCCACTCCGGCCAACCTGGCTTTCCCGCTTTTAAATAAAACCGGCTGTTACCATCCTGGCTATCACTGCTTTGATAATGATGTATGTCAATATGTACAAGCAAAGCTACTTACTATGCCAGCGTCGCCAGCAGGTCTCTCCAGGCTTGCAGCTCCGGAATACCGGGCTTACGTTTACCGAAGAACTGTACGATCATCTCCCCTGCCGCATCAAATACTTCGAGGGAAGTCACCCCGCCTTCCGCAGGTTTATCCACTACCCAGCAACCGGCGATATCCGTTAATTTCAGGTGCAGGTTGAATGCAGGGTCCATCACATTGATCCATCCAGGGATCTCTACGATCTTCTCTACCGGACCGGTATGTATCTCGATGTTACCGGCATTGCCAACAAATACCATGATCTCCAGACCACTGGCAGCCGCTTTCTCCAGCAAAGGCTTTACACTGTCGTTAGCCACTTTACGGGCAAAACGGCCGGTAGCGATCTCCAGTGCATGCTGACGGGCTACCTTGTATTTCATCAGCAGCGGGAAGAAGTCATGTGTATCTTTCAACTGTGCCCATTCTTCCAGGAATGCTGCTTCGTCAATAGTTGTTTCATATACCTTCGGTGCAGGGGCGGGTGTTACTGCTATGGCCGCCGGTTGCTCCGCAGCCGGAAAAGCTGCCACCAGGCGATCCCAGGCAGCCAGGTCCGTCTGTGCTACACTGTATATCTTGATCACCGCGTTGCCCTGCCCGTCAAATATTTGGATCGAACGTTTGAAGCCAATGCTCTCATCGTCCATAACTGCGAAGCCAAATATCCAACGGGAGAAGAACATACGTAGATCTATATCGGGCCCTACTACTACACCCACATGAGCATTGTCTACCTGTACATCTTCAAACACACCTTTACGCTCTATCACACAGCTTTCGTTACGGGTGAGTACCATCACCTTGCCTATCTGCGGTAGCTGACGCAGCAGCTCCCGGAAATCGTTACGCAGGTGTACCACGGAAGCACCGGTGCAAGCCGCTACCAGCTCGCCTTCGCTTACCTGTAACTGACGCGCCGCATCGCGGATACGTGTCTTTGGATGCTCCTGACGGAAAGCAATCCATTGTTCTTTGAGTGTGGGGAGGGTCGTTGTCTCCATTGTATTAAACTATTTTAATAGCCTCCTGGGCTGATGAATAATGATGAGTGCCGTTGCCGGCAGTGACGATAAGTGGGTATTCGCACAATGGATGTTGCAATACGGAGACGGCAATACCAAAACAACTTTCAATATTGTCGGCAGTCAATACCTTGGCGACATTGCCGTCGGCATATACATGGCCCTGGTGTAGTAATACGATCCGCTGCGCGTAGGCCGCTGCCAGCTGAAAATCGTGTAGCACGGCCACCACCAATACGCCTCTGGCCGCTAACTGGGACGATAATTGCAGCGCTATCTGCTGATGAAGTATGTCCATACCCGTTACTGGTTCATCCAGCAGCAGCATTTTACGACCGGCGTAATCTACTGCATCGATATCTGGTGCCTCCAGCAACTGTGCCAATACACGCGCCATCTGCACTCGTTGCTTCTGTCCGCCGGACAGGGTAAGGAAAGAGCGATGCCGCAGATCGTATACCTGTAAGGTCTTTAATGCGTAGTCAATGATCTCCTGATCCAGTGAAGCAGCCTGGTAGCCGTATACAAACCGGCCCATACGGACCACTTCTGTAACGGTAAAAGGCAACGTGAGGCTCTGCTGCTGAGACAAAACAGCCCGCATAGTAGCCTGCCCCTCCACAGGAATATCCTTTAATGCTTTCTTGTTAAACCGGATCGTCCCTTTGTAATGTGAGTATTCTCCGGCCAGCGTTTTCAACAGCGTAGATTTACCCGCTCCGTTGGCGCCCATCAGCACACATAACTCACCCGCGGGTGCGTCAAAACTCACCTGCCGCAATATGGGCATATGCCCGAGGGATAATGATATGTTATCTACTTGCAGCATCTTATATCGCCGTTGTACGTTTTTCTTTAATGATCAGCCAGATGAAGAAGGGTGCTCCTATGATAGCTGTAACAATCCCTACCGGCAATTCGGCAGGCGCTACAACCGTTCTGCACAGCAGGTCTGCTCCTGTCAGCAGGATCGCGCCGGTAATCGCCGAACAAGGGATGAGTAGCCGGTGGTCTGCACCTGTGAACTGCCGTACGATATGAGGTACGACCAGCCCTATAAAGCTAATGATACCTGCTACCGCTACGCCGGCTGCTACTGCCATTGTGGAGTAAATGACCAGCTGCGTTTTCAGTCGCCCGACTTTTACGCCACTATGCATCGCCTCTCTTTCTCCCAGCGCGAATACATTCAGCGCCTGTCCCATCCGGGGTAACATAACAGCCGGTATCAATATGAATGGCAATACCGCCAGCACCGTCTGCCAGCTGGCGCCTCCCAGGCTCCCCATTGTCCAGAAAGCAATGCTACGCAACTGCTCGTTGGAAGAGAGATAGGTCATCATACTGGTGATAGCATTACACAACGCATTTACAGCAATACCGGCCAGCAGCATCGTCGTCATCTGCGTCGTACGGCCATAGGCAGAGATGCGGAATACAAAGAGCACAGCTAGTGCCGCCCCTATAAATGTCGCGATATTCAGGGCATAAAAACCCAGGACACCGTTGAATTGCAAAAAAGGAATGGCACTCTGCAATACGATCATCATGACAGTGGTCAGCGATGCACCAGAGCTTACACCGATAAGACTGGGATCTGCCAGCGGATTCCGGAATAATCCTTGTAAAGCAGCCCCTGCCAGCGCCAGCCCCGCGCCTACCAGCACCGCCAGCACTACCCGAGGCAACCGGATGCTCCATAATACACCTTCCATACTCTCATCATAGGTTACCGGCAAAGAGATCCCCACTTGCTTCAGGAGGATCGCTACCACCTGCCCCGGCGATACCTGCATAGCGCCCGTACCCGTGGCAATGATCACCATGGCCAGCAATGCTAGGGAGAGTAACCCCGTACTACCAATACTTCTTATCTTCTTATTCACTAGGCGTTGATCTTCTGAGACAGCTCACGAATAGCGGCCACCACACGTGGGCCGAAACCGGTCAACAACTGACCATCCATTACCACCACTTTTTTTTGTTTGCCAGCAGTCGTCTGAGATACACCTTGTACTTTCAACAGGCCATCCACACCGCCCATGCTCTCCAAACCAGAGTCGAACATCAGTATCACATCCGGATTGGCAGCTACCAGTGCTTCCGCCGTCAGCGGCTTAAAATCTTTAAAACTACTTGCCGCATTGGTTCCTCCTGCCAGGGCAATGATCTTATCTACCGGTGTTTCCGTACCAGCGACCATCATCGTACCAGCGCCGCGGGCATATATGAATAATACTTTCTTTCCTTGTTTGGCAATCTTCAAAGCCGACTGCTGCTGATCCAGCTGTTTATTGAGCACCACTCCCTTTTCAGGTACACCTAATGTAGCCGCCACCGTAGTAATCAATTGTTTGGTACCGTTGATGGAATAATCCTGTTGCAGGATCACCGTCTTTACGTTCACACGCTTAAACTGTTCGATCACACCAGGCGACAGGAAAGCAGCTGTAGAGATGATCAGGTCTGGTTTTAACGCCAGCACCGGCTCCGCAGAAATAGTACGGTTGTGCCCTACGTTAGACAACTGCTTTACACTGGCGGGATAGGTGCTCGTTACATCTACCCCTGCTAGGCTTTTTTCAAATCCCAGCGCACAGATGATCTCGGTAATAGTCCCGTTGAGCGAAACGATCCTTTTATATGATTGAGCTTGTGTATTTACCGCGATAAAAATACCAGCCAGCAGCAGGCATACGGCAAACAAACTTGATTTGCGTAACATGTCAGTTAGTTTGTTATTGTTTTTTTAAGATGAGTGACGTACACGCCTGCTTTAAAAAAAGATAGTTGACCCTACCCGGGGTTCGGGCCAACCACCACCTACCGAAACAACTACTCCGCCGTGCTTCGGCAAGTTTCTTTGATGCGCACACAGCATACCTCATCAGGCAGTGATCAACGATCATCAGCCAAATGATATATCACGGTGTTATACCAAAATTGCAGGCAAAAAATAAGCAACGTAACAACTGCTGCAGGCAGCTTTTACTATTGTACAGGTGGCGGAGTAGTAGCGTGAGACAAAGCTAGGTCATAGAAATGTAAAAGTTTGATCAAATCGGGAAAATTAAAGCCGCTTTTTACGCAAAACGAAAAACAAGGGGTCTGACAGAAAAGTTATCACCATTTAAAGCACAACCTTGACAAGAATTATGTATAAGAATCTACAGATTAACTATTTATAATGAGGTTTACGGATTGCAGCATAAATAGCGCGAGGCAATAATGAACTAAATCGACGGCAGGTTGTTCCCTAATTAATACGACCGTTTGCATTCAATTAATATTTGTGTTCTACCATTCAAACCTATTTTGCCATGGATTGGGATGAAATATTGGATCCATTTTCTCACCTCTATCAGGAAACATTACGGGAGCAACAGCAGATCGTCAATGTACAGGATGGCCTTATCGCAGCTGCCAGACAGCTCGCCGAGGAACACTATCCTGAGATCTATCACCTGGAGGCAGAAGGATACAAAGCTTTAGAAACAGTGATTATCAGCGCCTGCGTGCGGCTGTCCTGTCAGATCAACGATGTGATTCTTAAAAATCAAAGCGTCTGAACCGATCTGTTCATGGAGGGGACGTTATAGTAATAAAAAAGACACTGTCACTCTACCTTCAGTAGTAATTGCCGTGTATTAATACCGGCAACAATTCCATAGCCGTTTTGCACATTGGAGAATACACGCGTAGGCTCCGAAACGACCAGTCCGGTAATACCTCCCTGGGAACCGGCCGTCTGTAGATAATGATACGCTGATTCTGATAACGCACTGATCTCTGCAATGATGTACTTATCATTGATGACGTCCTGTGTCTGTAATACAAACTGTATCTTCCTGCCGTCAAATCGACTGTCGCCGATCAACAGCGTATTGTAATAACTACTGGTCAACTCTGCCAGAAAAACAGTATTATAAGTAGGGTCCAGCCGATAAGCCACCGTAGCTTTAGGACGTATAATACCCAACGCAGCAGCATCCTCATCTGCCTTGAACAACCGTATACGATAGTAATTATCAACTCCTTCCCAGTCTTCCAAAAGGAAACTCACCCGGTTCGCATTACGCTGCGCATAAGCATTGGTGATCGTAGCTACCGCAGGAATCGTATCAGATGCCTCCACCGGCGTCAATCCCTCATTGGCTACCTTGATGGTATACCGGTTACCGCGTGCAGCCGGCCTTTTTGAAACAAAATATCCCTTCCCCTTGATCTCCTGCCATTGCAACACCCCTACATCATTGCCGTTTTCCAACAAATGCACCTGCGCGGAAGACAGTGTAGGAAACTGATCCTCACTGTATACCGTTACCGGCACACTCTTGGTCACCCGTATATACACCGGACTGTCCGGTTGTATAAAACTGTTCACCACGATACGATCACCTTCATACGGAACATTCAGCTCCGCTTTCTTCTCACAGGCACTGAGTGTCATATATAACGTTATCCCACCAACGAAAAAGCGTTTCATGTACATAGCTTTAGAATTTTATGGAATAGGTAACACTAGGTAATATCGGTAGTATACTGAACTGTGTCAAATAACGCTGCTTCTTCTCCTCATCCTTTTTCATATAAAGGAAAAAGGGATTCCGCCGGTTATAAGCGTTGAACAAGCTGAAGTTCCAGCTCTTTACCCACCACTTCTTTTGTTTCGTATAAGTAAAACTGATATCCAGCCGGTGAATATCCTGCGTACGGAAACTGTTCCGCTCACCCATGTAATCCACCCGCCCGGGCGTTTCCACCGGCGTATGAGGAGAGGGCTCCGAAATACCTTCATAACTGCCTATCGCCAGTGTCACCGGTAGTCCCGTACTGTAACTCCAGGAAGCAGAAGCCTCCCAATGCTTCCCGAGACGCTGTATCAACACCAGCTCCAACTCGTGACGCCGGTCATATTTGTATGGGAACTTCCTCCCTTTATTTACATCGTTAAACTGACGCTCCGACCAGGCCAGTGTATATCCTATCCATCCCCGGAAATTGCCTTTCTTCTTACGTAATAACAACTCACCACCATATGCCCAGCCATGACCAATCGCTACCCGCTCATCCCAACGCTTGGCTCCGGAACCACTACCGGTGGAAAAGAAAGAAAGGTCATCCCGGTATTCGATCACATGATCCATCGTTTTGTAATACCCTTCCAGCGAATATTCAAACATGCCATTCGTACTGGTCTTCGCCGCACCAATCGCCAGCTGCCGGGAAAACATAGGCATGACCCTCGGCGTCGAAGGCACCCACAGGTCCGTGGGCAACATAGTCCCATTGTTTGTCAGCAAGTGTATATACTGGTTCATATGTGTATATGCCAACTTCAAGGCCCAGTTGGCCGGCATCTGAAAACGGGCTCCCAACCTCGGCTGCAGAGAACTGTAGAAACGACCTTCCACCAGGAACGACGACAAATGCAATCCCAGATTCACATGCAGGTGCTTCAACAATTCCCAGTCATCTTCTGCATAAACACTCATCTCCACCCCCACCGTCTTCGCATTGCTCATCATCGTATCCTGGGGATAGTTGGCTTGCTGCTGACTTTTGAACAATGATACCCCGGGCGTAAAGATGTGCGTGATCACCCCGCCGCCAAACCGGATAGAGTGCTTCGGATGCGGCCGGTAATCAAAATCAATCTTGGCCAGCGCATTCTGTATCTGGGAATAATACTGCCCATACTGGTTGGAGATCTCATTGAGATCCACAGAGCTGTACTTATACTCGTAATCTGTCTGGAAATAATATTGGGAATAGTTAAGCGTCACATTGGAGAACAATTTGGGATGAAATACGTGATTCCAGCGCAAAGCAGCCGTCACATTCCCCCACTTCAGCCGGATCCCGGCATTCTCTTTATAACCAGAACCACCGGGCAAATTATTACCACGCTCGGCCGTATTCAGCTTCAGCTTGTCCTGTCCGCCATAAGCACTGAAATACAACCGGTCCTTGGGGGAAAAGATATGATTGACCTTGATATTAGCATCAAAAAAATAAGCCCCAATATAGCCGTCATCAGTATTCGTGTTATTCCACACCAGCTGATTCATCAGCAGGTCAGTGTACGAACGACGGGCCGAGACCATAAAAGAGGTCTTCTCTTTTTTAATAGGTCCTTCTACCATCATCTTGGCAGCGATCAAACCCAATGCCACCTCTCCGTGATACTCCTTCATGTCGCCATCTTTCATGGCAATATCAATCACAGAAGACAACCGGCCACCAAACCGGGCAGGAAATGCCCCTTTATAGAGGTCCGTATTTTTTACCGCATCCGCATTGAATACCGAAAATATCCCCAGCAGGTGCGTGGAATTAAATACCGGCGTTCCATCCAGCAGGATCAGGTTCTGATCCGGGCTGCCCCCTCTCACGTTGATCCCCCCGACACCATCCATCCCACCAGACACGCCGGGCAGGCTCTGTATCGTCCGTAATATGTCCGCCTCTCCCAGGAATTTAGGCATGGACTTCACTTCGGCCGTAGGGATACCGATCTTACTCATCTGCGTCTGCTGCTGCAAATGTGGCTGCAACGCCTCCGATATCACTATTTCCTTCAGGCTTGCCAGCGGCCCCAGCGACACAATGATACCTTGTTTGGTCTTGGTAATCAGTTCCACCGGCTGATAACCGATATAAGAAGCCCATACCCGGGCCGTATCGGCCGGCAGGGTCAGACTGAAAAAGCCAAATGCATTACTGGTAGTGCCCAATTGCAACGATGGGCAATAAATAGTGGCCCCGATCAGTTTCTCTCCACTGTTCACATCCTCCACATATCCGCTGTAAGTCACCCCCTGCGACTTACGCAGCGTCAATACGATCTGATCGCCTATACGTTTGAACGCTATATTATTGGGCACAAACACGCTTTCCAGCACCTGTCGCAGGGGCCGGTCATATGCTTCTATACTTACTTTCCGGGAGAGGTTCACAATTTCACGGCTGTAAGAAAATGGAATACCATAGCCTTTTTCCAGCAACCGACAAATCTCCAACAACGGCTGATCCTTCAATACTACAGTAACCCTGGTGTGCCAGTCCCATCCCATCACCTGTAAGGGAAGACACAATAACAGCGTCCCCACCAACAGTTTTCCGGCAATTGACATATAACGGTAATCTAATTTATAGGGTAAATAAATACAGTGAGCATCCTCCGGATGTACAGGAATTTTGTGACAGGTGCCATATTTTTATCTTCAAGTTACTGTCAGATTGCACATCCCGGTATCAGATACTGCTGTATGGTTGCTTAATACTTCCTTTTTTGCACCGGGTATTGGTCATAAACGAAACGGCAAATGATTTATTACGCACATTACTCATAAAGACACCGATGGTGTGGTTAACCCCTATGACTAAAATGATAAATATTAACAGAATTAATGCCTCCGCATGTCCATTCCTCTTCCAATAAGCGAACCCACCTGTTGACAGCGGCACAAAAATAACCGCTCCAATGCTAAGAACAATAACTAACAAAAAGTTTAATATGAGCCGGATAAGTCACACACGCTCCTACCCGCGCTGGGGCCCTGCCGCTATATTCCGCGTACGTTTGTTGGGGCTAGGGTCAACAAATATACCTAATTCCCCTCAGACCCCCTACAGTAAAGCAACTCCAGCCAATCTCACTGCAGTCTGCCATACAGTATATATACACATTACTATCATCACATCTCGCTCTTTATTATATTTGCACCACCATGTACGGGTTAATCAAGAAAATACTGTTCCGCGTCTCGCCGGAAAAGATCCATCATCAAGTAATGCACGGTTTAAAGTGGGCACATAGCCTGCCGCTGGGAAAACAGCTGATCGGCAAATTTTGTAGCAGCAATACGCCAGGCCTGGAGCGCGAACTCTGGGGGCTGCGCTTTAAAAACCCGGTAGGACTGGCCGCTGGCTTTGACAAAGACGGTAAATATACCGACGAACTGGCCAGCCTCGGATTCGGATTCGTAGAAATAGGCACCGTCACCCCACTGCCACAACCTGGCAATGAACTGCCTCGCCTGTTCCGCCTCCCCACAGACCAGGCCCTGATCAACCGCATGGGCTTCAACAACGAAGGCGCCACCGCCGCAGCCAAAAGACTCCGTAAAAGAAAATCCGATATCATTATCGGCGGCAATATTGGCAAAAACAAAGTAACCCCCAACGAAGACGCAATAAGCGACTACGAAAAATGTTTCCATGCCCTCTTCGATGTAGTGGACTACTTCGTTGTGAACGTGAGCTCTCCCAACACTCCCAACCTGCGCGCCCTGCAGGAAAAAGAACCGCTGAAACAGCTGCTGCATCACCTGCAGACACTCAACACGGTAAAAACCAAACCCAAACCCATCCTGCTCAAAATAGCGCCCGACCTGACCAACGAACAACTGGACGACATCATAGAGATCGTTCAGGAAACGGGGCTGGCCGGACTCGTTGCCACTAACACCACCATTAGCCGGGAAGGACTGGCAACACCTGCCGATACCGTCGCCGCTATCGGCGCCGGCGGCCTCAGCGGACTTCCCGTCAAAGACCGGGCTACCGCCGTAATCCGCTACATACACCAACGGAGTGGGGGCAGCTTTCCTATCATAGCAGTAGGTGGCATCTTCACCGCAGCAGATGCCCGGGAAAAACTGGAGGCAGGTGCCTCCCTGGTACAGGTCTATACTGGATTTATCTATGAAGGCCCTACCATCGCCAAAAAGATATGTGAAGGACTGGCCAACAATCAATAAAGTATATGCCGCCCCGGCGGCCGCGAACTAAAACTATGGCACCGTCATTGCTGTCACAACGACCGGTGGCTGTATTCAGCTGTACAATCATCAATCTATCATGGAATATTTACTGACCGCAGAATCGCTTATCAGTTTACTCACCTTGATCATTATGGAAGTGGTACTGGGTATCGACAACGTTATCTTCGTATCTATCGTAATGAACCGCCTGCCAGACGCTAAACGCCTCCAGGCACGCCGGATATGGATGTTCACCGGCATCGGCGTCCGCATCATCCTGCTGCTCTTCATCGGCCGAATCGTAGCAGCCACCGGCGCCCTCTTCCACATCGGCGACCACGGCTTCAGCCTCCGCGACCTCATCATGCTCGCCGGCGGCCTCTTCCTCCTGGTAAAAACCACCATGGAGATCCACCACAAACTGGAAGGCGAAGAAGAACAAAACCTCCAATCCGGCAACAAACCGGGTAAAGGCGTAACCCTCCTCAACGTAGTAGGACAGATCATCGTGATCGATATCGTCTTCTCCTTCGATAGCATCATCACCGCTGTCGGACTGGCCAAACACGTCCCCATCATGATCATCGCCGTTATCATCGCCATGATCATCATGTTCCTGTTCGCCCCCCGTATCAGCAACTTCATTCACAAACATCCCACCCTCAAAATGCTGGCACTGTCCTTCCTCGTCATGGTCGGCGCCATCCTGATCGTAGAAGGCTGGGATGCCGAAAAAGCACACGATCTGCACCTTAAAAACTATGTGTACTTCGCCATGGCCTTCTCTTTCATCGTCGAACTGCTCAACATGCGTATGCGCAAACAACCGGCTAATCCCGTTCAATTGCGCGAACCTACCATCAAAGACGAAGACAATAAATAATCACCTTCTTATAAACACAAAAAGCGGGTCGCAGGACCCGCTTTTTTTATACCTACTTACTGGTATTATTCGTACATATTACACTACTTTCTGGTACTATTCACACATTAAAAGCACCCAACGCGCTGATTATCAAATAGCAAATACTGTAAAAAATGCTCAGGTCCACCTATCCCATATCATTCCCTTAGTTCTCCTGTATCATTTGTATAAGCAACCCTCACCCACAGCACCTTTCCCCGCTACTGATGATTAAATAGTACACAGGCCACCATCCCGGCCGTCTCCGTACGTAACCGGGTATCCCCCAGCGATACCGGCGTAAATCCTTTATCCAAAGCCAGTGCGATCTCCGCTGGCGTAAAATCACCTTCCGGTCCTATCAGGATCAACGCCCCTTTACCGCGCTGTAACTGCTGTTGCAAAGGTTGCTTCTGCTCCGGCAGACAGTGAGCGATCAACCGCTGTTCATCCTCCGCACTGCCGACCAGCTGATCGAATGCTATAGGCGCCGTCAGCTCCGGCAGATAATATTGCTGCGATTGCAACATCGCCGATACCAGGATATTCTCCAGGCGCTCCGCCTTAAAACGTTCCTTCTCCCCACGCTGCGTCAGCAAAGGAATGATACTTTGTACCCCTATCTCTGCCGCCTTCTCCAGGAACCACTCTATGCGGGAGGCATTTTTAGTAAAGGCGATCGCTATCCGCAGCGGATGCGACACCGCCGCCGCCTGCTCGTACCGGCTCACCTGCACCACCGTCTTCTTACGGTTATCATCGGTGATGACCGCCGTATATCTCCCACCCCGGCCGTCCGCCAGCATGATCTCATCGCCGGTAGCATGCCGCAGCACCTGTATGCAGTGTTTGGACGCCGCCTCATCGAGGGTGAAAGTTTTACTATCCGGTGTAATATCTTTTGTATAAAAGGTAGCCATAAACTTAACTATGAAAAAACAGGCTGCAAAAATACGACTTACCCGTCGCCAACAAGATTATAACTCCAGGTTCAGCTGCCGGCTTTTATAATGGAAACGGAAGAATAACAGGATAGAAGCGGTCAGCAGCCCTATCAGCAAGCCCCACCAAACACCCTGCACGCCCAGCCCCTGGTGGATACCCACCCAGTAACCGATCGGCAGCCCCAGCCCCCAGTAGGCAAACAACGTAATGACAGTAGGGATCTTCACATCCCCCATACCGCGCAATATTCCCAATCCTACCACCTGCGTACCATCAAACAGCTGGAAGAACGCCGCAATGATCAACAGGCCGGCAGCAATGCTGATCACCGTCGTATCCTGTATATACATGGCCGGCAGCAGATGCCGCCCCAACATGAACACCAACGCAGCCACCCCCATCAGTACCAGCACCATATGGTAACTGGCTATCGCGGAAAGACGTAGCTCCTTAAAGTTGCCGCTTCCCATCAGGTTGCCGCTTTTAATACCCGCCGCAGCCGATACGCCACTGGCCATCATATACGTAATAGAAGCCAGGCTGATGGCAATCTGGTGCGCCGCCAGTTCTTTAGCACCTATCCAGCCGATCATGATTGCCGCACCACTGAAAGCACTCAGCTCAAATATATATTGCAAGGCTACGGGAGTACCGATCCCCAATATCTTACGGAAAGTAGCGCCGGTCAGCTCCTTAAATCCAAAGGAACTGAGATAAACCTTGAAACGAGGCGCCCTCAACACATAGATGGCCATAGTGATCCCCATCAACAAACGGTCTACGAAAGTGGCGATACCTACCCCCACCACGCCCATACGGGGAGCACCGAAAAGCCCATATACCAAAGTTACCCCGATCAGGATATTAATAATATTACCGATGATACTGATATTCATCGCCTGCCGGGTGAAGCCCAACCCTTCGGCAAATTGTTTAAAGGTCAGGAAGATCATTAGCGGCAGAAAGGAAAAACCCAGGAAACGCAAAAAGGGCTTCGCCTGTGCAGCCACTTCAGCAGATTGCCCCATATGGGTGATGTAATTACTGCCGATAAAGATGACAGAGAAAAGTAGTACCGCTACGATACTGTTGATAATAAGGCTATGGCTGAGCAGGCAGCCGATGTTGTGCCGGTTGCCACGCCCGTTTTCCTGGGCGATCAATGGCGTAAGCCCATAGGACATGCCGATACCAGTTACCATGAAGATGGTGAACATACTGTTGCCCAGCGATACGGCCGCCAGGGGCACAGGGCCGGTATGACCAATGATGATACTGTCTGATAATGCGACCAGGGTATGTCCCAGTTGGGAAATGACTACCGGGTAGGCTAAACGAAAATTACTCCTGTACTGTTGCTCATACTTTTTTAGCAGTGGTTTCATTGGATGAAGCTATTTATGTGGAGAATATAGGTACTAAAGCGGACATAAAAAAGAAACGGAGAAGGGGCACTCGCCCCTTCTCCGTTTCGTGTTAGCTGGTAACTATATTTACCGGTTAAAAAGGTGCATCTTCAAATCCTTCGTCAAAGTCCATGTCATTCATCTTGGAGCCTTTCTGTATATACAGTTTGGCTTCATCCTGACCGCCGCCGCCATGATTGCGCATGCCGGCAAATGGACTGTCTCCGCCGAAGGAAGGACCGCCGCCCGGGTTCTCCAGGCTGCCATCGTCTTCAAAACGCTGGAACTCCAGTACGGCCCTCAGCTTGATGGTATCCAGCTGACCGTTACGGTGTTTCGCAATACGTACGTGGGTTTCTCCCTTGTTGGACTCCCCCATTTCATTGGCGGTGATCTCGTAGTATTCAGGGCGGTAAAGGAACATTACCATGTCGGCATCCTGCTCGATCGCACCAGATTCACGAAGGTCACTCAGCTGTGGCATCTTGTTGCCGTCTTTTCTTTTCTCCACATCACGACTCAGCTGCGACAACGCGATCACGGGTACGTGCAGCTCCTTCGCCAATCCCTTCAGATCCCGGGAGATCTTACTGATCTCCTGCTCACGGTTGGTATTCCGCCCGTCGCCACCGCCACTCATCAGCTGCAGGTAGTCGATGATGATCACCCCTACGCCATGGTTGTGTACCAGCCTCCGGCATTTGGCACGGAGTTCGAAGATATTGAGGGCCGGCGTATCATCGATAAAGATCGGCGCTTTAGCCAGGCGTTCAATACCGTGGGTCATCAGCTTCTTCATCTCATACTCCTCCAGCTTACCACGGGATATCTTCTCCAGTTTTATTTCTGACTCGGCAGACAGGATACGTTGTACGATCTGCCCCGAGGACATCTCCAAGGAAAACACCGCCGCACCTTTGGCAAAACGGGGGTGCAAAGCGGCATTACGTGCCAGGTTCAGCGCGAAAGCGGTCTTACCCACAGAAGGACGCGCCGCAATGATGATAAGGTCGGTAGGCTGCCAGCCATAGGTCACCTTGTCCAGCGACGGGAACCCGGAAGGTACGCCCGTGATATCATCGCCTTTATTACGCAGGTCCTCTATCCGCTTCATCGTATTCACCAACACCCTGTCGATGGAATCATAGTTCTTACGCAGGTGATTATTGGTGATCTCGAACAATTTAGACTCAGCCGTATCCAGGAGATCGAACACATCCGCCGTATCCTCATACGATTCAGACAGTATCTCTCCGGAAATACGGATCAGCTCGCGTTGTATGAATTTCTGCAATACGATACGGGCATGCGCCTCGATGTTGGCAGAAGATACCACCGAGTTCGTCAGCCGGGTCACAAAGAAAGGACCGCCCACCGCTTCAAGGTCTCCACCAGATTTCAGTTCTTCTACTACCGTCAGGATATCCACCGGCATCGACTTGGCAGCGAGCCGGGTCATAGCGATAAATATCTTCTGATGTGCTTCTACATAGAAACATTCGGCTTTCAACACCTCAATAACGGTATCAAAGGCGCCTTTTTCCAGCATAATGGCTCCCAACACAGCCTCTTCCAGCTCTTTTGCCTGCGGAGGTATTTTACCGTATACCATGGAAGAAACGTCTACAGACGGCTTCCGCCGCATATTTCGGTCTTTCTTAAGATTGAGATCCATTTATGGTATGTAAATTAAATGAGTTATTGAAAATAGTTACTGTCAATGGTGTACCGGCTATTACAGGGTCTCCCCGTCGGATAAAAACTGGTTGGTTAATCCTTGCTCTTTAATGCTGTTCCCGTTAAAGTTGAGCTACCTCAGATATGAACCTTTTACCATCTTTTACATTCCCGAATATTATCACAACTTTAAATAATTGTAAACTTTTTGGAGCCGTAAAAACTAAGGTAAAGGCATTTTTTCATTTAATCCTGTTTAAAGCAGTATTAATTTTATTCATGCTTTTCAACACCTTATTAACACGCAAAATGACAGTTATACACTGACTACATATCGGTTATTCACTTCTCCTTTCGGAAATCAAGAACAAAGGTCACAATTATTCACATACTTTGTGCAAAAAGATTTCCAGGCCGTTTGTGTAAAAAATCCCAAAAAGTTCTCCGGAATTTTCAATACCTCCTCCCCACTTGACACCACCGTTTTTAAACCTTATAATACCCGCAAACCAAGGCCAAAATCCCGAAATCTCTAAATCATATATTAACTTTACGCCCCCGGCCCATGCCGGAAATGACTAATTCTAGCTGCAAATGACAATCTCGTACAACTGGCTCTGTGACTATCTGCCGGTAAAACCGGCCCCTGAACAATTATCTGTGATCCTCACCAGCGTAGGTCTGGAAGTGGAAAGCCTGGAACGGTTTGAAGCCGTAAAAGGTAGCCTCCTGGGCCTGGTGATCGGAGAAGTACTGACGGTAGTACCACATCCTAACGCAGACAAACTGAGACTAACAACTGTAAATACCGGCGGCACCGAGCCCTTGCATATCGTATGCGGCGCTCCCAACGTAGCAGTAGGCCAAAAAGTGGTAGTAGCCCCTATCGGTGCCACCATCTATCCTGCTGAAGGTGAACCCCTTACGATGAAAAAGGCCAAGATCCGTGGCGAAGAAAGCCATGGCATGATCTGCGCCGAAGACGAAATCGGACTGGGTAGCAGCCACGACGGTATTCTAGTACTCGACCCTGCCCTGCAACCCGGTACTCCCGCCAGCGAAGTATTCCATCCCCAACAGGACTGGATATTCGAAATAGGCCTCACCCCCAACCATATGGATGCCATGAGCCACATCGGCGTGGCAAGGGATATCTGTGCCTACCTCAACAACGTAGAACAAACACAACAATACCAGGTACAGCTCCCGGCAATACCAGCGCTGACACCAGCGGCAACACCCGCTCCGGTTACTGTCAAGGTCGAAAATACAGATGCCTGCCCCCGCTATTGCGGCGTAAGCATCTCCGGCATCACCGTAGGCCCTTCCCCCGAATGGCTGCAACAGCAACTCCAGAGCATCGGCGTACGCGCCATCAATAATATCGTAGATATCACCAACTTCATCCTGCATGAGACCGGTCAGCCACTGCACGCCTTCGATCGCCAGGTCACCGGCGGACAGGTGCTGGTTAAAAACCTGCCCCAGGATACGCTCTTCACCACCCTCGATGGCAAAGAGCGTAAACTGGATGCCCGCGACCTGCTGATCTGCAATGGCAACAGCGAGCCGATGTGCCTGGCCGGCGTATTCGGCGGTCTGCAATCCGGCGTAACAGATGCCACTAAAGATATCTTTCTGGAAAGCGCCTGGTTCGACCCTATCACCACCCGCGCCACCTCCATGCGTCATGGCTTGCGTACCGATGCAGCCACCCGCTTCGAAAAAGGGGTCGACATCTCCGGTACCCTCTACGTATTGCAGCGCGCCACCGCCCTGATCTGCGAACTCGCAGGCGGCCAGATCGCCTCCGACTGGATCGATAGCTACCCCCAACCCAAACAAAAAGCCACCATCTCTACCACCTGGCAATACCTCACCCGCCTGAGCGGTAAAGACTATGGCCAGGAAAAGATACTCAGCATACTGCGCAGCCTGCGTTTCGACATCCTTGACAGCAATGCAGAAGGACTAACCGTAGCCGCTCCGTTCAGCAAACCGGATATCACATTACCTGCCGACGTATTGGAAGAGATCATGCGTATCGATGGCTATGATAACGTCGAATTCCCGGGCGAAATGCGCATTGCGCCCACCATCTCCGAACAGCCCGACAGAGAAAAGATCTATGAAAAGATCGCCGACTACCTGGCTGCCAACGGCTTCAACGAGATCTTCAACAACTCCATCACCAACAGCAAATACTTCACACCGGAAGTGCTGGAGCATACCGTGAAGATGTTGAACAACCTCAGCGCAGAACTGGATATCATGCGCCCTTCCATGCTGGAAACCGGCCTGGAAAGTATTGCCTACAACCTGAACAGAAGAAATGAACACCTGCTGTTCTTCGAATTTGGCAAGACTTATGCAGTAGGCACCAACGGTTACGAAGAAACACCACATCTCTGTCTGTACCTTACCGGTAACAAAACCACAGAGACTTGGCTGCATAAATCCAGCCCCGTAGATTTCTACTTCCTGAAAGGATACGTGATCAACATACTGACACAACTCGCACTGAAAGGACTGCAATGGGCAGAAGCCGATAGCAGCGACCTGCAACATGGTTGGCAGATCAAGGTGCAGAACAAACCCGTAGTAACATTGGGTGCAGTAGCTGCCACCAAATTGAAACAGTTCGACATCAAACAACCGGTATGGTACGCAGATATCAACTGGCAGGTGCTCCTAGGACTGTTGCAGAAGAAAGACAGCTTCTATAAAGAGATCCCCAAGTACCCGTCCGTTCGTCGCGACCTCGCACTGGTACTGGATCGCCAGGTGAAATTTGCCGCAGTAGAAGCTGCCGCCAAAGGCGTAAAATCAGCTTTGCTGCAACAAATCAACCTGTTCGACGTTTTTGAAAGTGAGAAGCTGGGCAATAACAAGAAGTCTTACGCGGTCAGCTTTACCTTCCAGGACACGCAAAAGACGCTCACCGATAAGGAGATCGATACCGTCATGGAGAAGCTCGTGAAAGCATTCGAAAGCCAGCTGCAAGCTGAGATAAGAAAATAGATCATCGTCTGCAGGCTACGGCCTGCAGACCGTAAACTATTCGCAAATGGCACTGGAACAATACATACAAAGCATAGAGGATAAGGTACAACTGTTGCTGAAGAAACTACAGCAGATACAGTCAGAGAACGTATTGTTGAAAGAGCAGCTGCAAACACGCGACCAGGACATACAGTCGCAACAAGTGACCATTGCAGCACTGGAAGACAAACTACGGCTGGTAAAAATAGCCGGCGCCGCACAAGGCCATCCTGCCTCTGCTACAGAAGATGAAGAGTTTAAGAAAGAAATGCGCAGCAAGATCAACGACTATATCAAAGAGATCGATAAATGCATGGCAATGCTGAACGCTTAAAAGGAATTTTCTGACTGATTAATTGTGATTATTATGGATCCGCTTATTCCTGTTAACATTGTAGTGGCTGACCGGTCATACCGTATCAAAATAAAGCCGGAAGAAGAAGAAGAAGTACGCCGCATTATGAAGGAAGTGAATGAAAAGATCATTGAATTCAAAACCGCGTATGCCGGTAAGGACCTGCAAGACTACATCGCCATGGCCCTTATCATGTATGCCACCCACCCCGTGACAAGCGGCGGTAAAGCACAAGCCGGCATGGCTCCCTTCCTCCAGGAAAAACTACAACACCTGGAACAACTACTAGAAGAACATCTGAAATAATTGACAACTGACTAAAAAGAGCCGGTACAATAAGTACCGGCCCTTTACTATTTCCAACACCCTGCTTATTTCCCCTGCACCGGTACACCAGCTGGTAACGTTACTTCTTCCCGTGCTACAGGAACAAAATCTATCTTTTTAGCAACAACGGACATACCCTTTGCATCCATTCCCAGGATAGCTTTATCATTATAAGCCCCCAATGGTCCTCCCTGGAATGGCAGCTCATCCGTTACCCACAGTGTCATATTGTCCCCTTTTCGTTTGGTGCCTACATCATAACAGGTATATCCCAGTATCACTTTAGTCTTACTGCCTTTCACTTCTTTTCCTCCCGCCTTATCGTCCCCTTTTTTCTTATCCGATTTATCTCTGTCCACCAATATTTTTTTTCCTTCTTTTTGTTGCAAAGAGTATTGCTTATCGGTGGCGCCATCTGTATATATTGCTATTTCATCCTCATCGCCGGTCTGTATCTTGATCTTTGCACCCTCTTCAGAGGTCATCTCTTCCATAGATTTACGATCCAGCCGGCTTTTGTCACCATTAAAGTACAGCACCTCTTTCTGCACAGCCGTCTCCGGTATCATTTCCTTAAACTGCTGCTGATCGGGTTTCAGGTTGGCATGCAGGTTCAATACGATCTCATATTCGATCCGGCCCTGGGTCTTGTCTTGCGCAGTAACAGCGTAAGCAGTGCTCATCATTCCCAGTAATAATATCAACTGTTTCATGTGTGTGGTTTTATATGCGTTCAACTTTTAGCTTTTGGAAAATGTCTGAATTTGTAAATAGCACTCAGCATAAAATACCGGCCTAGTGCATTGGAACGTTTATCCTCGATATACCCGGTACCGAGTATACGGTTAACAGACTGGTTACGGTTGAGCAGGTCCCTCGCCTCCGCACGTAAAGAGAAATGTTTGCCCAGCTCTTTTGTGAAGGCTGTATTCAACAGCAGGATCGTATTGTTGTATCCTGCCGCCAGGCCCAATGTGCTCAAGCCGTCTACGCTGGCTTCCAGGGAGCATTTCCAGGGCAGCGTGGCCATCGCTTCCAGCCCATAGTTCAGCAGCCAGTTCTTGTCAGGCATATTGGTAGGTACAGAGAACTTACGTTTGTTCCAGGCGGCATTACCTCTTGCATTCAGGCTCAGGTTATTACCTAAGTAATAGTTGAAGTTGACATCCGGTGTGATGGTAACCGTCTTGTATATATTGGCCAACCCATTTACAAAGGTCTTATTGCGGCTATAGGAAGCATTCAGTCCTATCGTCAGCGAAGACCCATTATCGTCTATAGCAAATCCGTTGCCTACGGTCAGAGTACCTGTATAGTTACCACTTACATTGACCGGCATAATAAACTGTCTGCCACTATTACGATCTATACTGGTACTATCCGTAATCTTACTGTCAAACCATTGCCAGTTGGCATTTACATAGAAGGAATTTCCTTTCTCTTTGAAGATGTTATAGCCTACACGTATCTGCTGGCTTTTCTCCTGGCTGAGTGCAGGATTTCCTTTACGCACGTACAGGGGATCACTGTTATCTTCCAGTGGCTGCAGGTTATTGACAGAAGGCGCATTAGCATTCACTTTATACTGGAAGGTCAACTTCTTTCCCTTGCTGGGTTTCCACTCTGCCAATGCCTCGGGCAACAATGCCTGGTAAGACCCATCGATACGATAGCCTTTCACATCAGAAGTACCACGTATCATACTTTGCTGCCAGCCGGCGCCGATCGTGTATATCAATTTCTTGTAGCTGCCGGACAGTAACAGCTTGCTGGTATACTGATCTTTACCGGTATTGTAGTTATCACTGAGTTGTGCGGACAACTGATCATATTTCCCCGTGGTGGTGTTCCTGTTATATACACTACGATCATAGTTTGCCTGGCTGAAGTACAAAGACTGACCCAACTGCAGGCTGTAACGTTTGCCGACAGGCGCTGTATATAAAATATTGGTATTAATACTGGATACATGGCCACGGTCGGCTGTCTGCTGATCTACATTAGTAGTTTGTTTACCACCAGGCAGATTGTAAAAATCACTTACGGACTGGTTGTTCAGGTGACTGTTATTACGGTAATATTGCGGTGTCACTTCGACCATCAGTGTACGTCCGGCTTTGCCCAACCGCTGTTTCAGCTGCATATTAAAATCGGCAAACAGGTTATCGCCGGTAGTGCTGGTCTGCTGAGTACCTTGGTTTAATAGCCGGGTATTATCGCTGCTAAAGGAACTGAAGCTACGTTGCTGACTGTTATTAAAATTCGTCAGATTCAGATTGGGTGTTAGTTTAATGGAGGTGTTATTACTCAGTTTGATATCCGTTATGATGTTGATACGCTGGTTGAGGTTACCGTCTGTATTTTCCGATGCCTGTTGCGTGTTGTAAGCGGTATCCGGTAAGTTGTACTGACGATTGTAATCGTAAGTATTACGTGTATTGTAGTTATTGAAAAAATAACTGCTGCGTAGTTTAAAACGATCACTCCAGTCGTTATTAAAGTTGGCGCCACCGTACTTGACATCCGTCAGGCCGGAAGGTCTGGCCAGTTCTGCCATCTCCCCCGGATCGGTCTCTATCCTTACGCCCTTCATACGCATAAGTTCTGACAGCGCTGCCGGCGGCAGGTTATTGAGCATATTCTGATCCTGGGATATCTTCTTCAGCAGTTCTGCGGCACTGAAACCAGATTTATTGACGTTGTTGGCTTTGAACAGCGCGGACATTTGTTTATCCCCGGTAAAACTGTTCACATTGAATCCTCCTTCGTAGCGATTATCGGTACCGATACCGGCGCTGGCATTGCCGAAGTACCCTTTCTTACGGTTCTTTTTGGTAACCAGGTTGATCGTCTTGGCCCTGTTACCATCGGCGACACCGGTGAACTCTTCCTGATCGCTTTTTTTATCCAGCACTTCTACTTTGTCGATCATATCTGCCGGCAGGTTGCGGGTGGCAATACTGGGATCGCTCCCGAAAAATTCCTTCCCGTCTACCAGCACCCGCTCTACAGTTTCTCCTTGTGCTTTGATGCTCCCATCCCGGTCTACATTTACACCAGGCAGTTTGCGCAACAGGTCTTCCACCACCGCATTCTCTTTCGTTTTGAACTTGCTGGCGTTATACTGAATGGTGTCTCCTTTCATACTGACAGGAGGCGTATTATCCTTCACAGTCACCTCCTTTAGTTGTACCCCTGCACCCATCTTCATGCGAATCGTATCCGGCAGGGCGGGAAAGCGGCCGGTGCCGATACTGAAAGCCAAAGAACGGAGAGGATATCCCAGGCTCTGCACCTGCAAAGCGTAATCGCCTGCGGGCATGTTAGCAAAGGATACTTCTCCCCGTTGACTTGTATATCCGGTTTTTAGAATGGCGGTATCTCCGGATTTATTGAGCTTAATGAATGCGCCCGGTAAAGGCTGATGCGTATCGGCATCTGCAACAACCGTTTGCATGTGTTGTGCATATGCTATTGCATAGATCCCTATAAAGTGCAACAGTAAAATGACGGTTTTAAATATCTTGTACATACCTTGTTATAATTGACAAGGCAAAGCTACCAACGGGTATGTCGGGAATGGGTTAACCAGTATGTATATAGTCTTAATGAATGTTAAAAAAAGCGGAGGTCAGATCAGCAGCTTATACCCTCTGCCCCGGACGTTCACGATCTGGATACGTTCGTCATGACGAAGGTACTTACGCATACGGGTAATATATACGTCCATATTACGGGCGTTGAAGAAGTTATCATCTCCCCAGAGGGTAATCAGCATTTCTTTGCGGGAAGTGATGTTATTAGCATTGTCGGCCAGCATTTTGAGTATCTCCGTTTCCCGTTGTGAGAGCCGTTGTACTTCGCCACCATGATGCAGCTCCTGGCGCTGGTGATCGAATACATAGGCGCCGAGGTAGAGATAGTCTGCCGGTGGTGGTGGCGGAGTGACTACACGGGAGCGTTTAAGCAGGGCATGAATACGAAGGATCAGCTCTTCCATGCTGAACGGCTTTTTGATATAGTCGTCGGCCCCTACATGGAATCCTTTGAGCACATCTTTCGTCTCGCTTTTGGCCGTCAGAAAGATGAGTGGGGTAGTGGTATCTATAGCGCGTATCTCTTCCACGAGGGTAAGGCCATCTTTTTTAGGCATCATGATATCAACGACACAAACATCCGGTTTAAAGGAGCGGTACAGATCCCAGCCTTCCTGTCCATTGGCGGCATAGGCTACTTCAAACCCTTTCATTTCCAGCGTCTCGCGGACTACGCCCGCCAGTATGCTTTCGTCTTCTATCAATAGCAATTTGATGTTTTCGCTCATGAATGCTTCAGTTGAACAGTAAATGTAGTACCCTGTCCCAGGCGGCTTTCGGCTTTGATACTACCTCCCAGTCGTTGCAGGAGGCTTTTCACATGACTTAATCCCAGTCCGTATCCTTTTACTTCATGCACATTGCCTTGGGGTACCCGGTAGAACTTATCGAATATATACGGCAGATAGGCCCGGTCGATACCGATCCCGTTGTCCTGTACGATAACAGTATAATACTGATCCTGTTCACGGACTTTGATATGAATATGTTTTTCGGTTGCAGCGGTGTACTTAATGGCATTGTCCAAAAGATTGGACAGGATGGTACGTACGGCAGCCGGGCGGGTACGAAGGCGCTCATGCTGCAGCTGGATATCGGGATGTATATGTACGCCGGGCAGGCCGGTATACCGGGCGATGACCGATTTGAGGAGGGCAGGTATATTGACGTCCTCCACCGGTTCGGGGATATCTTCGCCATGTTCCATACGTGTCAGCGACATGATATTGTCTACCAGCCCCTGTAACTTATGGATCTCATCCTGGCTCAGCCGAAGATAGCGGGCCGTCTTTTCGGTATCATGCATTCCCCCGAAGGTGAGTAATGCCTCGTTGGTAGCGCTGAGGATGGCCACCGGTGTTTTGAGTTCATGAGTGATATTGCTGATAAAGTCATTTTTCATGACCTCCAGCTTTTTCTGCCGCTGGATGATACGTCCCAGTATCCATATACAGCTGGCGATCAGTAGTACCAGCAGGAAGGAGAGTACGATAGGCCATAATATTTTCAGGAGGAGCATTTTGCTCAGTCCGTCAAAGGTGGCTGCTAAAGTTTTACCGGTATCCATTGACATAATCTTTATAGCGATCGTCTCCGGTCTGCTGGCCAGCAGTGTATCTTTCTTGTATAGATGCAGCTGAAAAGGCAGGTAGATCTGTTTATCCGCCAGTTCTTTAAGAAAATTCTTCCGGAGCAGCGCCGTATCCATATCTACCAGGTTGCCATACGCGAACATATTGGCCACAAAACGGTTAGCCATTTCTTTAATGGCTTTGGAATTGCCATCGTAATGTTTTGATATGGAGGAATCTTTACCGGAAAGGGTTTGGGTAGTAGTATATATACTCACCCGGCTGGTATCCTTTATGCTTACGGTGTTGGGGTCATCTTTCTTCTTTTGACGGAGCGGGCTTTTAGAGCTGGGATCCTTCTGGATGACATCGTTCATCTTCTGGATAGACCGGTTGATGGTCATAGGGGAATCTGTATCGGTGTCCATGATCATGGACAATGACATGGACGTGGAGGAGCTGGTGTCCATTTTGTTGTCATGCAGACCAAACTTCTTGGCCATCTTGGACTTATCTTTTTCCATCTGCTTCATACCCAGCACCATCACCTGCTCGTGAGCACGTTGTAAGGCATCGGCGGCCAACTGGCGGAAACTGGCCTGCTGACTGATGTAGGTGCCCCTGAGCCAATAAAGCTGGAAGGCCAGTACTGCCAGGGCGATGGGGATGGTAATCCACCAGATGCGTTTGACGATGAAGTCCATATTACAAATGTACGTTAGACAAGTGGCTGTTAGACCGGGCATTAACGTTCATTAACACTATTGCAGTGTCCGTTAACAGTAGCGGGCGGCAAGGCATATAGGCCGGGTTTTGCAGGCGCCATTTGGTGGTAATGGATTAATAATCATAGCCATATTCCTATAAACTCGCATTCCCTCATTATTTTTTGTATTTTCGCGGGTCAGTTCCAGCCCCTCCCTTTTCATATTGACTGAAAAGAGGCTATGGAATTCAATATAAATATCAAGTTTAAATTGTTTGTATGGATGTTTTAATCACGACAATAGCTGCAGTAGCGGCATTGATCATTGGAATTTTGTTGGGTAAGGTGATCTTTGCCAAGAATACGCAGCAAAAGATACTCGACGCCGAGCAGCAGGCACAAAAGATCATAGCAGACGGGCAGCTTACAGCAGAAAACCTCAAAAAGGATAAGTTACTTGAGGCAAAAGAGAAATTTTTGCAGTTGAAGAGTGAGCATGAGAAAGAAGTACTACAGCGGAATCAGAAGTTAGCAGATGCGGAGAACAGGATCAAACAGAAAGAACAGAGTTTAAATCAGAAGACCGAACACCTGCAGAAACAGGTACAGGAAAATGAAGCAATAAAAGAGAATCTGAACCGTCAGATGGAGTTGGTGGCGATCAAACGGAACGACCTGGAGAAACACCAGGAAGAGCATATCCGTCGCCTGGAAAAAGTGGCAGGGTTGACTGCAGAAGAAGCTAAACACCAGTTGGTAGAGAGCCTGAAAGAAGAAGCACGTAGCCAGGCATTGGCGCATATCCAGGAGATCATCGAGGATGCCAAATCCAAAGCTAACAAAGAAGCTAAAAAGATCATCATCCAGTCTATACAGCGTACAGCAGCGGAGCAGACTATTGAGAATGCGATCACTGTATTCAACCTGGAGAGCGATGAGATCAAGGGTCAGATCATTGGCCGTGAGGGGCGTAACATCCGTGCGATTGAAGCAGCTACCGGTGTAGACCTGATCGTGGATGATACTCCGGAGGCGATCGTACTGTCTTCATTCGATCCATTACGTCGCGAGATCGCGCGTTTGTCCCTGCAAAGGCTGGTACAGGATGGACGTATCCACCCCGCCCGTATCGAGGAAGTAGTAGAAAAGACAAAGAAACAACTGGAAGAGCAGGTAATGGATATCGGGGAGAGAACAGTGATAGAACTGGGTATCCACGGGCTGCATAAAGAGCTGGTACGCCTGGTAGGTAAGATGCGTTTCCGTTCTTCTTACGGCCAGAACCTGCTGATGCACTCTAAGGAAACGGCTAACCTTTGTGGCGTAATGGCTGCTGAGCTGGGCCTCAATCCTAAACTGGCAAAACGCGCTGGTCTGTTGCACGACATTGGTAAAGTACCTGATGAAGAAACGGAGCTGAGCCATGCTTTGCTGGGTGCTAAACTGGCAGAGAAATACGGAGAGCATGCAGCGGTAGTGAACGCTATCGGTGCCCACCACGATGAGATGGAAATGCAATATGTGATCTCTCCGATCGTACAGGCTTGTGATGCCATCAGCGGTGCCCGTCCTGGTGCCCGTCGTGAGATCATGCAGAGCTACCTGCAACGTATCAAGGACCTGGAAAACCTGGCCCTGGCGCATGACGGCGTGGAAAAAGCATATGCTATCCAAGCTGGCCGTGAGCTGCGTGTGATCGTAGAAAGCGATAAAGTAACCGACAACGATGCAGATCGCCTGTCCTTCGAAATTGCCACCAAGATCCAGACAGAGATGCAATATCCCGGTCAGATCAAGGTAACCGTGATCCGCGAGAAGAGAGCGGTGAACGTAGCGAGATAAGCGAAGGTTATAACAAAAATATTACACCCGGATTTCTGCCAGCTGGCCATGAAATCCGGGTGTTTTGTTTGTCAGCAGATCTGGGTTAGTCTTCCAGTGTGGTCAGGTCAGTCGTAGGTGCCGGCAGGTTGAGGTTATTCACCTCGGTATATACCGATTCCGGAACTTTAAAGCCCCATTTGCGGAAAAAACCACCTAGGTTCCTGCCAGACAGCTGGCTGGCAGCGAGCATGAAATAGCGCATCTTGTCGTTATCGGAGCTGGCAGTAGGTTTCTCCTGCCGGATACGCTGGTGCATCTGCTGATAGAAACTGTCGCCATAGGCCAGCCATAGCTGGTGAAACATCGCCAGCCTTACCCATACATCTGCTTTGCTGCCATTGAAGTCCCTTTCTGCATCCGCCAGTGCCAGGAAGGTCTTTACCTTGGGCCATACCCCATCAGCCCGCAGGCGGGAAGGGGTGATGCCGAAGGCACGTTCTACGGCGAGGCTGTAGATATTAACGGTCACCTCTCCCAGGGTGCTCCATCTCATCGGGCCCTGTTGGTGCATATGTCCCAGTTCATGCCAGGGTCCCCAGGAGCGGATACCATTTACAGTCAGCAATACATTGACCACATCTTTATGATACCAGGTACGGTACCAGGTAGCGGCCATATAGGTATCTGCCTTATCGGTTTCTGTCATGAGGTATTTATGGGCGTTTACGCGGTCGCGTTCGCTACTACCCCATAAGCCGCTGAGGGAGTCTTCTATATTGATGATACGGTCTGCGAGGGTCACTACCTGTCCCTGGTCTTCATCTTTATAGGTAAGCGCTTTGGCGCGGGAGGCGACGATAATCACCCTTTTGCCCACCAGTTGTACATCGGGTACATCGGTGTACAGGTTGAGCATACTAAGCCATTCGGCGTGGGTGGTTTTGCCTAATACAAAATAGGGTACCGGCTTTTTGCCTTCTTTAAACGTGAGGCGGGCACTGGCGCCTGGTGTACCATCGGTGATATACCGGATATAGATCAGGCCTCCCAGCGGATCAGTAATAGTATTTTCTCCTGCCTGCAACTGGTAGGAGGTAGGATCCCATTTGTTTTCGTAACGGGAGTAAGTGCCGATCAGTATACGCGGCAGCCGGGAACCGGAGAGTTGCTGTACCTGCACTTTAAGGGTCCCGTTGGGTGGCAAGTAGAAGCCCGTAGGGGTGAAGTCGGAAGCGGGGTTGCCCTGCTGGAGCCGGGTAGCTTCTTTGCTACCGGAAGGTTGTTCACTGATGGTGATGACGCTGTCTGTCAACAGTTCTGTGGAGGCGTCACGGGAAGAGGCAGCCGGATCTCCGGGAGGCTCCGCCGCTGGTTTACGACAGCTGGTGTTCACTAATAGCAAACAGGAGAAGGCGCCTGTCATGCAGGCAAACAGGATTTTGGATTTCATGCGTTCGGAATTTTAAAATGGTTAATGAAACGTTGGTTGATGTGAGGATTGAATGGAATTACTAAATAAGCGGATTAACACATCCTGGCGATCCTGATGCTTAGGTTCATTGTTCACTGATATACGTCCGTGCTAACGGGCTATCCCAATATATTATAATTCAGAGAGAGGGCGAAAAGGAGGGAGGGTAAATGACAGAGCAGGTATAAAAAGCGGCGGGAGGGCATCGATATATCGTCATAGAATTGTCATCCTGTATGACCGGTAAGTGCTGCTATTATTCTGGCAGAAAAAACAAAAAATATATCTCTATTTTGGCTCCGTTGTAAAAAAACATGTATGAAAAAAAGTACGTTGAAAGTAAATACGCTGAAATCCTGGGTATTGGGAATGTTATTGGCAGCAGCATTGCCCGTGTCTGCACAAAAGAGCCAATCTCTTTTTAACGGTAAGAACCTGGATGGCTGGAAGATCCATGGTACGGAGAAATGGTATGTAGAGAAGGGTAACCTGATCTGCGAGAGTGGTCCTGACAAGGAATATGGTTACCTGGCTACTGATAAGCAATACAAGGACTTTGAGCTGACGCTGGAGTTCAAGCAGGAAGCTGACGGTAACAGTGGTGTGTTTTTCCACTCTTCACTGGAAGGCACCAAGATTGCTGGCTGGCAGGCAGAGGTAGCACCTCCGGGACAACATAGTGGCGGTATTTACGAGTCCTATGGTCGTGGATGGCTGATCCAACCCGAAGCAGAGAAAGAGAAAGCGCTGAAGATGGGTGAGTGGAACAAGATGCGTATCCGTGTGGTAGGCGATGAAGTGACCACCTGGCTGAATGGTGAGCAGATGATCACGCTGAAAGATGATAAGATCGGTGAAAAAAACGGGCAGATCGCATTACAGATACACTCCGGCGGAGGTATCAAAGTAAGATGGAGAAACATCGCCGTGAAAGAATTATAGTACTGATTACAAGGATCGTCAATAATCAAAGGGATGCGGTGTAGACTGCTTCCCTTTTTTATATCTTACACGCATGGAAACAACTTTTTTGGAACAAATAGCAGCATCGGCGGAATACCTGCAACAGCAAGGTTTTAAGCAGCCCAGGGTAGGTATTGTATTGGGTACCGGCCTGGGAGAGCTGGTACAACATATCCGGATCGAACATAGTATCCCTTATCAGCATATCCCGCATTTCCCGGAGTCGACGGTAGAGTCGCACAAGGGGCAGCTGATATATGGACATATCGGCGATACACCGGTAGTGGCGATGCAGGGCCGCTTTCATTATTATGAAGGATATACGATGCAGCAGATCACCTTCCCTATACGGGTGATGAAAGCGTTGGGCGTACAACAGCTATTATTGAGCAATGCAGCGGGCGGCATGAATCCGGCCTTTAAGAAAGGCGACCTGGTATTGCTGGATGATCATATCAACCTGCAACCGGAAAGTCCGTTACGGGGATTAAATGCGCCAGCTTATGGCACCCGTTTCCCGGATATGAGCTGCCCTTACGACCCGCAACTGGGCCGCCAGTTATCCGAAGCAGCGGGTGCACTGCAACTGCCCCTTCATAAAGGCGTGTATGTATCGGTGATGGGACCTAACCTGGAGACCCGGGCAGAATACCGGTTCCTGCGAATGATAGGTGCTGATATGGTAGGTATGAGCACCGTACCGGAAGTGATCGTTGCCAACCAGTTACAATTGCCTTGTGCAGCCATTTCCGTCATCACGGACGAATGTGATCCGGATAACCTACACCCTGTATCCATTGCCGAGATCATCGCAGTAGCCAATGCAGCAGACAAACAACTCAGCAGCTTATTTGCTACAGTTATAGCGGCTTTATAACATATCAAAAGGGCTGATCCGGATAGGATCAACCCTTTTTTAGTGTTTATCTTTTATTATCTTTTTTGTCGTCGTCATTATCTTCATCGTCTTCTTCCTCCTCCTCATCATCGTCATCCTCTTCTTCTTCTTCTTCTTCTTCTTCTTCTATATCATCATCTTCCTCCTCATCATCTCCTTCTTCCTCCTCATCATCATTGTCTCCGTCTTCACCGTTATCTTCATTGTCCTCTTCTTCCTCCTCATCGTCTTCATATTCCTCTTCGCTATTGCTATCTTCGTCTTCCTCATCTTCCTCCCCATCGTCTTCACCATCTTCTTCCTCCTCATCATCGTCATCACTATCTTCGTCTTCCTCGTCATCGTCATCCTCTTCTTCTTCCTCATACTCCTCATCTTCTTCGTCTTCCTCATCTTCCTCCCCATCGTCTTCACCATCTTCTTCCTCCTCCTCATCATTGTCATCACTATCTTCGTCTTCCTCTTCTTCCTCTTCTTCCTCTTCTTCATCTCCATCTTCCTCCTCATCGTCTCCGTCTTCACCGTTACCTTCCTCTTCATTCTCCTCTTCATCTTCAACATCTTCTTCCTCATCCTCCTCATCTTCAACATCTTCCTCTTCGTCCGCGGCATCATCTGTTGCCGCTTCATCGCTATCGCTTTCCGCAGCTTCTTCCGCCCCGGCTGTTACTTCCGGAGTCTCGTTGTCTTTGATATTTTCTTCCGGGGTTGAGAGGGTATCTTCCGGAGGGTTGCCGGACAGATCGTCCTCTTCGGTGCCGGCAGGTGCCTGTTCTTCTCCTTCCAGCGTTTCTGTATCGGTGGCGGTAGTCGTTTGCCCCTCGTCTGTGGCTGGTACATCCAGGTTCAGGAATACGGTTTCGATCGCTTCTTCGTCCTGGTCTTCCCGTTCCTTTTCTGCTTCGGCTTCTTCCTGCTCGACTACCTGCTGCAAGTCTTCCAGGGGAGGTAATTGTACTATTTCGGTGATCTGCTGTGGAGGAATGTCGCTGTAGGCGATGTCTTCCAGTATCTCTTCTCCGCTGTCCTTATCGGCTTGTTCGACCAGTTCGCCGGATTCGGAGACGATCAGGTTACCATTACCGGGGGCGGCGAGCGGGCGTTCCCGTTCATGCTCCTGTGCCTGTAGCAGTTCATCGCTGATGAGGGTAGGCTGGATGATCTCTTCGTCGAATACCTCTCTGAGTTTAGGCAGATCGGCAGGAGAGTTGAGACCAAAGTAATCCATGAAGGATTTGGAAGTAGCGTAGAGAAGGGGTTTTCCCGGGAGGTCTTCGCTACGACCGGATATGACGATCAGTTCTTTTTCGAGTAGTTTCTGAATGGAGTAGTCGGTGCTGACACCTCTGATGTGTTCGATCTCGCCTTTGGAGATGGGCTGGCGGTATGCGATGATAGCCAATGTCTCCAGGGCGGCGGTAGACAGTCGTTTGAGGAATTTCTCTCCGTTGAGCTGTGCTACGGTCTGGTAGTAGTCTTTTTTGGTGAGGAACTGGAATCCTCCACCGCTTTCTCTTACTTCGAAGGCATAGAATTCGGACTGGTATTTTTCGTGGATGGCCTCGAGGGCGGCGGATACCTGGTCCAGTGTAGCTCTGTCTTCGAGAAATGCGAGTGCATTATTGAGCAGTTCCACTATCTCCATGGCGGGGAGTGGTCGATCTGCGGCAAAGATCAGTGCTTCGACATGCGGAATAATCTGAGATATTTCCATAGTGCCATTCAGATTTGAGAGGAAAGCAGGCTCTGGATGAGTTGATCGGCATCCTAGCCTTTTTACATAAAAAGGTCAAAGACCGAAAATACAGTCTTTGACCCTATTATAGAAATATAAATATACACTATTTATCATCCTGCCAGTGCGGCGGCGCCACTTACGATCTCTGTCAGCTCGGTAGTGATGGCGGCCTGACGGGCACGGTTGTAGGAGATCTTCAGGGAGCGGATGATTTCCGCAGCGTTCTCAGATGCTTTATCCATGGCGGTCATACGGGCGCCGTGTTCGGAAGCATGTGCATCGAGGATAGCTTTGAAGAACTGGGTATTGAGGATCTTAGGCATCAGCTCGGCGATCAGCGTTTCTTTCTCCGGTTCGAAGATGAAGTCGGCTTTGATCGCTTTTTTGTTGTCGGCAGCAGTAGGCTCCACTTTAGCGATAGGAAGGAATTGCTCTGATACAAAGAATTGAGTAGCAGCGTTTTTGAATTGGCTGTATACGATCTCTACCGCATCATACTGGCCTTTTACGAAGCCTTCGAGTGCTACTGCGGCAGCTTCTTTTACATGTTCGAAATTGAGGTTACCGAACAGCTGCCAGAATTTATCGTTGATCTTGTAACCGTTCTTCACAAAATGTTCATATCCTTTTTTACCGATAGGCATGATATCTACCTTGCCCTGGGCAAATTGCTCGGCATATTTCTCACGGATCAGTTGTTTGGACAGCTTGATCAGGTTGGAGTTATAAGCGCCGCAGAGTCCTCTGTCGGAAGTGATTACCACCACCAGTACTTTATCCACCTGGCGTTGTGCTGCCAGAGCCATATCGATGTCACCTTCGCTGTTGGAAACAATATTTTGCAGCATTTCCTGCAGTTTCAGTGCATAGGGGCGCATGAGGAGGATGGCTTCCTGGGCGCGCCTTAACTTGGCAGCGCTCACCATTTTCATTGCCTTTGTGATCTGCTGGCTGGACTGAACTGATTTTATTCGGTTACGGACTTCTTTAAGCTGACCGGACATATGATAATAAAGGATTACAAATTTTATTAATAATAAAAAGGGAATGCCTTTTTATTTCGGCTGCAAAGGTAAGCAAAGCGGGTATAATTCTGAAATCCGGGGGAAAGATAATTTAAAAGAACGGCCAGTGGCTGCGCCGTTATCGCAGAAGTTCGATTTAGCAACTGATTTACAACAACTTAGTACGGTTGAGGTGCGCCAGGAAGGCTGCCTTATAGGTATCGCCGATGGGGATATATTCTTTTCCGATGATGACCCGGTTGCCTTCGACCATATCGATCCTGCTAAGGGCGATGAGGTAGGACTTATGTATACGGATGAACTGGCCGGGGGGCAATACGTCTTCCATCCGTTTGAGGCTCTGGAGGGTCATAGTTTTACCCTGGAGGGTGTGGATCATCACATATTCTTTCAGGCTTTGGATGAAGAGGATATCGTCGAGGCCGATACGAACGATGCGGTGGTCGGTCTTTACAAAGATGGAGCCATCGGCGACGGGTGTATTTTCCAGCGGAGGCGGGACCGCGGCGGGCGGCGTTGCCGGCAGCGCCGGCTGGGAAGAGGCCAGCACTTTACTGACTGCTTTGAGGAATCGTTCGTAGCGGATGGGCTTGAGGAGGTAGTCTGCCACATCCAGCTCGAAGCCATCGAGGGCATATTCCGGGTAAGCGGTGGTCAATATGACGTGTGGACGGTGCGGTAATATCCGCAGGAACTGTAGTCCGTTGATGGCTGGCATCTGTACATCGAGGAAGACGAGCTGTACCTGTTGCTGTTGCAGCAGGGGTAGTGCATCAGGGGCATGGGTGAATCCGCCTTTGTATTCGAGAAAGGGTGTACGGGCGACGTAATCGGAGAGCAGGTCTAATGCCAGCGGTTCGTCGTCGATGATGATGCAGGATAATTTCTCCATACCTGGGTCAGTTCAATTGCAAATGTAAATCTACCGAATAATGTTCGCCATCCTGCCTGATATCCAGCTGATACCGCTTGGGATAGATCAGTTCCAGGCGGCGGCGTACATTCTGCAGGCCGACACCTCCCATAGGGTCTTTTTGTTGCTGGCTGATACGGTTACTGGAGGAAAAATGTAAGGTATTGCCTTCCACGCTGATATGTAATACCATCGGATCGTCAGGGTCGTTGATGATGCCATGTTTGAAGGCATTTTCGACAAACGGTATCAGGATGAGGGGGGCAATATATACGTTGCCGCTGCTATGGCTGATATGTTGCTGCAAGGCCATCGGTCCCTGTATCCGTAACTCCTGTAAGGCGATCAGCTGTTCGAGGTAGTGGAGTTCTTTTTCCAGTGGTACGAAGGGGTGCCCGCTGTCGTATAGCATATACCGCATGATCTCCGCCAGGTGCATTACCGCATCCGGTGTGTTTTCGGAACGGCGATAGGCCATGGTATAGATGTTATTCAGGCTGTTGAACAGGAAATGCGGGTTGATCTGAGAGCGGAGAAAGTCGAGTTCTGCTTTCAGGCGTTCGTTTTCCAGTTGCTGGCGGGTACGTTCATGGAGGAACCAGTCTTTGGCCAGTTTATAAGCAGAGCTCAGAAAAATAAAGAAGCCGACTAAGACCGCTCCTTTTAATAGGCTGGTCAGCAGGTTACTCCACTCCGGGTAATTCATATTACGGCGTTGGGGCATGCTGTCATACATCGTGAAACGGAAATAGCCGCTATACACCAGTACGATCAATAGCCATCCCAGTATGACTATCCACCACTGCCTGCCCCGGGCATGTGGCAGCAATAGCAGCAGGTTGATATAGAATATCCCGACAAATGACAGGAACATTACTATACCTTCCACATATTTTGTAGAGAAAGGTTTCAGGAACAGATGTTGGAAGAACACAACGAATATGGCGCACCAGACCAATATGTGGATACTTGTTTCGATGTATTTCTTCATTTGTTAAAAGTACGGTTTAGCCGGATGAAAAGGCCATTCCTTTCAGCGAACGGGTCATTCTCTCCTATCAACAGGCTGCCGCAGGTGTTCAACGGTTGTATGGCGGGGAAGCCTGTTGGTATACCCGCAGGCCGTGTATATTGAATAAACGGTTGCTTCTGAGCGGCCGGGACCATATTTGCAGTAATTATTCATTTCTGACATGACAACACCTATCATCAGTACACAACAGTTATCATTTAGCTACGGCAACATCCAGGTGTTGCGGGATATACAGCTGGAAGTACCACGAGGCAGCATATACGGTTTCCTTGGGGTGAACGGAGCAGGTAAGACGACGCTGATCCGCCTATTGCTCGGGTTATTGCGGCAACGCGGCGATCATATCCGTTTGTTTGATCAGTCATTACAAACCAACCGGCTGCCCATCCTCTCCCGTATAGGCAGCCTGATAGAGATGCCTTCCCTGTATAGCCATCTGAATGGGTATGAGAACCTGCTGAGTATTGCCCTACTACGCAAAGTGCCTAAGCGCCGAATCGACGACGTCTTGTCGCTGGTGCGGTTGGAAAAGGATGCGCATCGTAAGGTAAAAGAATATTCGCTGGGGATGAAACAGCGCCTAAGTCTTGCCCTGGCGATGCTGTCGGAGCCGGACCTCCTGATACTGGATGAGCCGACGAACGGCCTTGACCCGAATGGGATCATCGAGATACGGGAGTTGCTGATACGGTTGAATAAAGAAGCTGGTGTGACCGTGTTCCTTTCCAGTCACTTACTATCTGAGATAGAGAAGCTGGTCACACATGTAGGTATTTTACACAAAGGGCAGCTGATGTTCCAGGGTACGCTTTCGGCGTTGCAGACTTTACAGGCGCACCGGTCTACGGTACAACTGAAGGTGGGCCAGCCGGACCTCGCCCTTGCACTGTTACAGGATGTGAAAGATATTGTCTGCCTGAACGGAAATCATCTGCAGTTCCCTTTCCTGTCGGAAGCGCATATTGCCGCTACAGTGCGACAGCTAACGGCGAATGATATCGACATCTTCCAGGTAGCCATCGCCCAACATGACCTTGAAAACTTATTCTTCCAGATCACTGAAAACAAATAACTATGTACCTGATCCATACTGTACGTTCCGAACTTGTGAAGACCCGTCATTCTTTTACCTGGTGGCTGACCTTACTAGGTGCGGGCATTGTTCCTTTTGTCTTTTTCGTCGCGTCGATCATTTACTGGGAAAAGATGATCCCTGCAGCGGGTACCAATCCCTGGGACCGGCTATTCGGGAATGAATGGCAAAGTGTATCGTTCCTGTTACTGCCGATGTACATCATACTGGCAGTGAGCCTTTCGGTACAGCTCGAATATAATGCGAATGCCTGGAAACAGCTGCTGGCACAACCGGTGCCACACTGGTCCATTTACTTCAGTAAGCTGATATTGATGCTGGTGATGATCGTTGGATGTTATATACTCTTTTCTTTGTTCACTCTGGTGGGTGGGGCCATCGCCGGTGTCATTCATCCGGAGCTGGGATTTCTGCGCATTCGACCTAACTATGAGGAGTTATTCCGGACCTGTTACCGGAGTTTTCTGTCGGTGCTGGGGATCGTGGGGATACAATACCTGTTCAGTCTTCGCTGGCGGAACTTCGTGATCCCGGTAGGTATCGGGTTGGCAGGAGTAATTGCCAGTATGATATTGGTCGGCAGGTGGAAGTATGCACATTTCGTACCCTATGCCTCTCCTTCGCTGACGCTGATAAACATTTATAAAAAAGTATCGGGAGAAGTAATTTCAAAAAATGAATTACTGAGCGTATTATATTTCGCGCTGCTGATACCTATAGGTTATTGCTATTTCCGGCGTAAAGAGGATAAATAGGACCTATTGCCGCTGTGCAGCAGCAAGGGCTATAAGGTATATCACCTTATAGCCCTTTTGTATTTTACAAAGTAATGGTGGTGCCCAATACTTTAAGGAATTCGCTGATCCATTCCGGATGGGCGGGCCATGCGGGAGCGGTCACCAGTTGACCATCTACGACGGCTTCATTCACGTTGACAGACACATAGGTACCACCGGCCATGGTTACTTCGGGAGCGACAGCAGGATAAGCGGTCAATTTTTTTCCTCTTACCATATCAGCGGCGGTGAGTATCTGGATGCCGTGGCAGATGGCGGCGATTGGTTTGTGTTCAAATTGTTTTACCAGTTCGATGACCTTTTTATCGAGTCTTAAATATTCAGGGGCGCGGCCACCTGCGATGACGAGGGCATCGTATTCGCCATGCAGTGCATCGGAAAAGGAAGCGTTGAGTACGAAATAGTGGCCTCTTTTTTCACTATAGGTCTGTTCGCCTTCAAAGTCGTGAATAGCGGTGATGACCTTTTCGCCGGCGGCTTTATCGGGGCATACTGCATGTACTTCATGACCTGTCATTTGCAACATCTGAAACGGCACCATTGTTTCATAATCTTCTACGTAATCGCCTGTCAACAGGAGTATTCTTTTTTTTGCCATAGCAATGCAGGGTTAAAGGTTTTTGATATGATCGTTCGAGCAGTAAATTAAGCATTTCCATGGGATACGGGAAGTGCTTGTCTGTGTTGCCTTAAAAAAAGTGGCCCTCCTGTTGTTTTCACGACACAGGAGGGCCATTCAGGTATATATCCGGTCAGATTAATATCCTTCGTTCTGCGGGAATGGGTTGCTGGTACGGTCTATCTGGTCTTGCGGAATAGGGCGCAGCATGTGTTTGGGGGCGATGTTGAGATTTGCGATCGGGTAGTTATGTTTCCTTACTCTTTCCAACAGCTTATTGGTACGTACAAGGTCGAACCAGCGGAGCTGTTCGCCTATCAGCTCACGGCCTCTTTCGTCGAGGATGAAGTCGATATTAAGCTGTGCGGCGGTGATCTTCATAGCTTCGCGGTAGGCGGCGGTTTGCGTGGGATCAGCGGTGACCCTGGCTGCACGCATACGTAAGGTATTGATGTATTGTACGGCCTTTTCGGTCTCCCCGGTCATCATGTAAGCTTCGGCTGCGATCAGGTAGTCTTCGGCCAGGCGGAAGGCGATGAAGGGTCTAACACCGGAAGCCTGGTTGTCGGGACGCAGGGCGTCATTATGTTTATTCAATGAAGGATAGAGCACCAGTGTATATTTCCGGGGCGGTACGACCAGGTATTTTTTACTCGCAATAAAGGCATCTGACACATCATATCCTGGCAGCCAGATAGCGGTATCACCTATTTTCAGGTTGGCAGTAGCTACGTTGGCATACCATACGGAAGTGAAGAACTTTTCATAGCGGGTATCATTGATCCTGTCCTTGTAGAGGGTATCTATCAGGAAGTCGGTGGGTTTATACCGTTTCCAGGGCGTACCGTTGGGCAGGTCGCGTTTCATACCCGGCAGGATGTCGTACTGCATCAGGAAGAAGCGGTTGGCATTGTTATCGGTGCTATTGTATAACGCGTCGGTGGTGTATTGTACTGCCCATACGGTTTCGGGATTGTTCTCTTTACCCTGTGCGAACACCTGGCCTATGTCGGGGAGCAGCTGGAAGCCGTAGTTGCTGATGACGGAGGTAGCATACCTGGCTGCGTTGGCATAGTCGGTACCCTGTTTAGCCGTAGAGCTGGCGCGGGTGAGGTATACTCTTGCCAGCAGTTGTTCGGCAGCCGGCTTGGTTGCTCTGCCCCATTCTGATTGTGTGAGTGGGAGGTTTTGCGCGGCGTATTCGAGGTCTTCTATGATGGCCTTGTAAATGGCATCGATAGGATCACGATTGGCGATGGCGCTGGCTTCTTTGTTCTCCTTCAGTTTTAGCGGTACGGGGCCAAACAGCTGCATGAGTAGAAAATGATATTGTGCTCTGCAGAAGCGTGCTTCTCCTATCCCTACTTTCCGGGCGGCATCGTCGATATCACTCACAATAGGAGCGCGGTCGATAGCGACATTACAGGTATTGAGTGCCTGGTAGAAGGCGTTCCATAGTTCCCTTATATGCGCATATTGCGGATTTAAGGTAGGCGTGTATTGATTGGCGAATTTGAAATCCCCATCCGAACCATTGGTGTAGGTATCTGTACCGAATACGGTGAGGTTCATGCCTCTTTCGGTACTGTAGAAGGCCCTGAAGCCAGCGTAACTACCATTGACGGCTGTCTGAAAACCGGCTTTTGTATTATAGAAATCGTCTGTCACTTTGGATACGACTTCTTCGTCCAGCATTTTATTGCAAGCGGAAGTAAGGACTCCCAGTGTCAGTATTATGGCTGCTATTTTTTTCATACATCTAACATTTTAACTGGTACACAAGTAGGCTCAGAATCTGGCATTGATACCGAACTGTAACATCCAGGTAGCGGGAGCGTCGACACCGATGGTATTGACATCTTCGGGATCGATGCCTTTGTATTTCTGGCGATATGGTGCCAGGATGAGTGGCTGTTTGACATCTACGTTCACCCGCAGGGCCTGCATTCCCCAATTTTTCATGAGGGATTCAGGGAGGGAATATCCCAGGGATATATTACGGATCTTGAAGAAAGAGCCATCGAAGTAACTCAAGGTAGAGTTGTAGTTAGGTCTTTCCTGGAAGCGGTTCGGCCTTGGGAAATCATTGGTATGATTAGTAGGTGTCCAGTAGCTGATGTTCAGGTTATTGTATCTGCCAAAGAGGGTATTATAATCCTGGTAGAAGTCGCTTCTGATCATGCCACCTACGCGGGCGAAGGCAACGATAGAGAGGTCAAAACCTTTATAGCTGAAGCGTTGTGTGAGGCCTGCGGACCATTTAGGCTGTGCGGAGCCGAGGATCACGCGGTCTTTGTCATCTATACGGTTGTTGCCATCGACATCGCGGAGGCGAATTTCTCCCTGGCGTTGTCCGTAGACCTGAGCATCTTTTTCGTCCTGCCAGATGCCGATCTTCTCGAAGTCGTAGTATACCTGCGTAGGGTATCCGATGAACCAGCTATTGCCCGGTACATCTTTTTTGCCATCGATGAGGGTCAGTATTCTTTCGCGATTGAAGAAAAAGTTAGCGTCTGCGCTCCAGCTGAATCCTTTAGGATTGTCGATGATGGCGCCGGAGAGGGCTATTTCGAGACCTCTGTTCTGCGTAGAGCCCAGGTTTTCTAACACGCTGTTGAAGCCATTGCTAAAGGGCAGGAAACGTTGCAACAGGAGGTCGGTGGTACGTTGCTGATAAATGTCGATGCTACCGCTGATGCGATTTTTCAGGAATGCGAAGTCGATACCGGCATTGAAAGAGGTGGTCGTTTCCCAGGTGAGGTTAGGATTACGAGGCTGGTTGGGTTGGAAGCCCAGTACGCCTTTGTTGCCGAAGGAGTAGGGCAGCCGGTTCAGTCCGCCTTGTGTAGCGTAAGGGGGGATACCGGTGTTGCCGATCTTACCATAGCTGACACGCAGTTTGAGGTTATCGATGAAGCGGGCATTGCGGATGAATTGTTCCTGCGAGAGATTCCATCCTAGTGCTACGGAGGGGAAGTATCCCCATTGTTTGCCCGGTGCGAAGCGGGAGGAGCCATCGGCGCGGAGGGTGAGCGTAGCCAGGAAACGATCGTCGAAGGTATAGTTGATACGTCCCATATAGGAGAGGATCGTCCAGCTACCTAACTGGCTGCCGATACCGGTAACGGCCAGTGCCTGGCCCAGGTTGTAATATTCCTGTGATTCTACTGGAATACCTCTTACAGCAGCGGTGGAGGTGTCTTCCCGTTGGCGTTGTACGCTGTACAGGGCGGTTACATTCAGCGCATGTTTTTTATTAAACACTTTGTTGTAGTTCAGGATATTCTCTACTGTATATGCCCATACGAACTGACCATCTTTATTGGCAGTAGCGTCGCCACCACCGATAAGGAGGTCGGTATTGTTTTTACCCTGGAAGCGACCGTAGTTGTTTTGCTGTACGTCGGGGCCTACGTTGAGGCGGTATTTCAGGCCATCTAAGATATCGACCTCTCCGTATAAGCTGGCGAACAGGCGGACGCGGGTACGTTTTTCGATACGGTTGCCCGGTTCATAATCGAGGAGGGCGTTAGGCTGCTGGCTGTCGCCGGTAGGATAGGTGATCAGTTTACCCTGATCATCGTAGGGGGCGGCGATGGGCAGCATTTTGAGCGCGGCGCCCATCCCGTTATAGGTTTCCCCATTGCGGGTGCTATAGGTACCTGTGAGGGAGACACCGGTACGAACGCGCTTACCGATCTGCTGGTCGATACCGATATGCAGGTTGTAGCGTTCGTAGTTCTGTAGTTTAAGTACCCCCTGATCACGGAAGTAGCCGCCGCTGAAGGCATATTTTGTTTTATCGGAACCGCCGGCGACGCTCAGGGCGTGGTTGGTCTGGTATCCTGGTGACAGGAGGAGATCCTGCCAGTTGGTGTTGGTACCTTTCCGGACGTTTGCCAGTTCGACGGGCGTGAAGATGGCTTCATCGGCATCGTTGAGGTTGGCGGCGCGGTAGGCTTCTTTTTTCATGGCGATGTACTGCTGGGCATTCATCATATCAGTATTACTCAACTGCCGGCTGACGCCATAGCTACCGCTGTAGGAAACTACCGGAGGACCAGTCCGGCCTTTTTGCAAGGTAACGAGGATGACACCGTTAGCCCCGCGTGAGCCGTAGATGGCAGTGGCGGAGGCATCTTTGAGCACTTCCATGGAGGCAATATCTCTTGGATTGAGATCATTGAGATTGCCTGCGAAGGGGATACCATCGACTACGTAGAGCGGGTCGTTGCCAGCGGTAAGGGACCTGTTTCCCCTGACACGTACCCGGGGTTCGTCACCCGGTTTGTTACTGTTGTTAAGCACTTCGATACCCGGCGCCCGCCCTTGCAGTGCTTGTTGGGCGTTGGTAACGGGTACTTCCCGGATGGAGGCTGCATTAACGGAGGAGATCGCGCCGGTGACGTCTTTTTTCTTTTGTGCACCATATCCGACCACTACGACTTCTTCCAGCTTCTTCTGATCGTCGCCCAATTTGATATTCAGCATGTTACGACCGCCAACTGGGTGTTCCTGCTGGGCATATCCAATAAAGGAAAAGAGCAATATGGCTTGAGGATCAGGCACTTTTAGCTGATAATGTCCATTGGCATCTGTTTGGGTCCCGATGCTTTTACCTTTTACGGCGACAGTAACACCGACCAATGGCGTACCATCTTTGGCATCTGTGACAGTTCCCTGAATGGTAGGGGATTGTGCCCGGGCTAGCGACCCGCAGCAGAGCAGGCACAGGAGGAGCAACCTGAGCCACTTGCTAAGCAAGACTTTCATAACGGAGGAATTTTGGTTAATAAATGTTGATGTTCACCTGAGGGACCAATATAAGCAAAACTGCAATCGGTTGCAAGCAAACGGAAGTTTAGTTGCATGCCAGCGGGGGTGAAAAGTGGTAACAGCGCGGGTTAGGGGTTGGAAATGTTTTTTTTGGGCCGGTAGGTGCGGGAAAGGTGGACCAAAGGTATAGGAAAGCTATACCTGAACTATGCGAAAGGTGGACTAGAGGTATAGGAATTGGGGGAAAAAGCAGAGAGCGCCCTTTTGGCGCTCTCTTTGTTGACGTTTCCGTCTACTTCAGTAGGAATAGCAGCACCTTCCTGAAGTCAGGTTTGCCAACCGATCCTGTTAATAGCCATCGTTCTGTTTGATATTAGGATTGATGGAGATCTCATTTTCAGGGATCGGGTACAGTTTCTTAAATGATTTATAGGCCGCCTTTGACAGGGGGTCGTTACCCATTACCGGGTCAAGTTGTCCCCAGCGTACCAGGTCAAAGCGGCGGTTATATTCAAATGCCAGTTCATGTTTACGTTCGAAGCGTACGGCCTGGCGGAATTCTTCCTGGGACATTCCCTTTGCTAACTCGGTAAGTCCGGCGCGTGCCCTTACTTCTCCAATTGCTGTATAAGCGGCATCGGTGGGACCGTTGGCTTCATTTTCGGCTTCGGCGAGGTTGAGCAGTACTTCTGCATAGCGGATCACGGGCACGGCTAGGTCGGTACGGCGGTTCTTATCGAGGAATACAGCGCGGCCGGCATCGCTCCATTTGGCCAGGCAAGGTTGTGGGGCAGTAAATTGTTTGTAGTGGAGGCCCCCTAGGGAAGTCAGGAAGGTGGCGGCCTTCCGTTTGTCGTTGTCGGGAAATTCGTTCATAAAAGCTTCGGTGGTAGTCCAGAAGCCCCATCCGGCCTCGTTGCCGGCATTAAGCGGGCGGGATTGAACGGCCATCATGGTACCGCCACTGCTGGCGGTGTAGAACTGTATAGCGAAGAGTACTTCTGTATTATTGTTATTGGCTATTTTCCAGAGGTTACCAAAGTCAGGAAGCAGGCGGAATTTACCATTGGTTACTACGGCCCTGGCTTCTTCCACAGCTTTTATCCATTTGGAGGCATCTTTCAGGGGTTCGCCGGCCATGGTGAGGTATACCCTGGACAGGAGTGCCCTGGCGGCCATTTTCACCGGCCTGCCGGCGCCACCGGACCAGTTTTCGGGTAATTTATCACCCGCATACTGGAGGTCAGCCACGATGACATCGTATACCTCTCTAATGGGAGAGCGTTTCAGGGACAAAGCCTTTTCGGGTTCGGTCACTGGTTCTGTGAGCAGGGGCAGGTCTCCAAAAGCACGCACGAGGTCGAAGTAGGCCATCGCGCGAATGAAGCGGGCTGTACCTACATACTGGGCCTTTTTCTCATCCGTCATTTTGGGTGCTACCGGGATCTTTTTGATCATAGTGTTGGCGCCGTCGATGGCGCTATAGGCTTGCTGCCAAAAGGAAACGGTATTTTCATTACCGGCATTCCAGGTATAGTAGTCGAAGTCAAGACGGGACTGAACGGGGAGGACGGAATTCACCAGCTCTCCTCCTATTTCGGATACGAAATAAAAACCACGGTCGTAATAACCCTGTGCTCTTACTCTGTTGAGGGTACCGGCCAGCATCAGCTCCGCATCTTTATCTGTCTGCGGGAAGTTTTCCGGTGAGAGGAAGTCAAAATCTTCCGGTTTTTCTTCGAGGAACTTATTACAGGAAGCGGTAACAGTGCTTACTAACAGCGATATATAAACGATGATCTTTTTCATGATTGCAATGTTTTTAGGCTTAGAAAGTCACATTTAATCCGGCAGTGTAGGATTTGATCCCCGGGTAGCTACCGAGATCATATCCCCAGAAGAGGGCGCCATCGCCACTGCGGGAGTTCACTTCCGGATCGTAGCCTGTGTATTTGGTAAAGGTCAGGAGGTTCTGGCCACTCACATAGATGCGAAGATGCTGGATGCCCCAGCGTTTGAGCAGGGAGGCAGGCAGCGAATACCCCAGCATGATATTTTTGAGGCGGAGATAGGAGCCATCTTCGATGAAGCGGCTGCTCATTTCACCGGTAGGTTCGTCCAGCGCCTGGATGGTGTTGCTGGTACCTTCTCCATGCCAGTAGTTGAGTACGGTACGGAGGGAATTTTCTTCATAGCCTGCACGTTCCAGTTTGATACGGTTCATGTTAAGGATGTCATTGCCATAGGAACCCTGAAAGAACACGCTCAGATCGAAGTTGCGGTAAGCAAAATCGTTGGTAAAGCCATAGGTGAACTTAGGTACACCCAGGCCGATCACGGTGCGGTCGTCCGGGGTGATCTGGCCATCGCCGTTCACATCTTTGTATTTAATGGAACCAGGTTTAGCGCCGGGGAAAGGCAGGGCCTGTACTTCTTTGTCATGCTGATAGATACCATCGAACACATAGCCATAGAATTCACCGATAGAATGCCCGATGCGCAATACGCCCGTTCTTTTGAAACCATCGCCCAGGGCGTTGCCGGAACCATTCTGATAGATCTCTTTCAGGTCGCCCAGGGCCAGTACTCTGTTTTTGTTGGCGCTGAAGTTGATGTTGGTATTCCAGGTGAAGGCGCCTGTGAGGTTACGGGTATTGAGTTCGAATTCCCAGCCTTTGTTGATCACGGTACCGCTATTGCTCAGTACAGACGTATAGCCGGTGTAGGTAGGTACGGGCTTGCTGTAGAGCAGGTTGGTGGTTTTCTTATGATAATAGTCGATTGCACCGCTGATCCTGTCGGAGAGGATGCTGAAGTCTATACCTGCATTCAGCTGTGCAGTTGTTTCCCAGGTGAGGTTAGGATTAGCGACGCTACCGTTTTGTGCACCTACTACTTCGGTATTGCCGTAGCTATACATGCGGGCGCCGGTGGTGATACGCGCCAGGGACTGGTATCTGCTGATCGCCTGGCTACCGGACTGACCGTAGCTGACGCGGAGTTTCAGGTTGTTGATGGTAGGTATGCTCCTGATAAAGTCTTCTTCACTCATCCGCCAGGCCAATGCTGCGGAGGGGAAGAATGCCCATTTGTTGTTCTTCGCGAATTTGGATGCCCCATCGGACCTGCCGGACAGGGTGAGGAGGTAGCGATCTTTGAAGCTATAGTTGATTCTTCCCAGGAAGGAGGCCAGGGTGTTCCTGCCGCTGCCGGAGTTGATAGCCGGCGTAGCGGCCAGGTTGAGGCCATTGTATTCCAATGCTTCGGTAGACAAGCCACGGCCGGAAGCGGAGAAGTCGTATACGGTTTCCTCTTCAGCGGTAAAGCCCCCCAAAGCGGTCAGGCGATGATCGCCGAACTGTTTGTTGAAGGTGAGTGTATTTTCTATGATCCAGTGATTGTATTTATTGGTTTGTGCTTCTGCGTAGCCGCTGTTTTTCTCTGCCAGCAATTTACCGGAGGTAAAGAATTTATTGAGATCATCTGCATAGTCGTAGGTGAAGCTGCTGCGGAAGTTCAGCCAGGAAGTAACGGCATAGTCGCCGAATACGTTGGCCGTGAGGCGGGTACCGAAGTACTTGCGGGTACGCTCGTTAAGCATGGCCCGGGGATTTTCGAGCTGGCTACCGGAATTGCGCGGGCGGATATAATCGCCATCGGCAGCATATACCGGCAGGGTGGGGTCAAACTTGTTGGCATTCTGGATAACGTCGCCACCTTCAGAGCCACCGGCCTGATTTTCGGCGACCCTGTTCTCTCCTGTTTTGGCCAGTGCGAGGTTGATGCCTATACGGATCTTGTTGCTCAGTTCATGATCCAGGTTGAAGCGGGCCGAAGCTCTCTGGAAGTCGGAGCCGTCGATGACACCTTTTTGTTTCATGTAACCGGCGGAGAACATGAACCTCGTCTTTTCGGAGCCGCCGGCGATGGAGAGCTCATGGTTCATCTGAAAGCCCTGGCGGAATACTTCATCCTGCCAGTCAGTATTGATAGAGCGATCTACTTGGGACAGTTCCTTTTCTAGGGCTACGGCAGCGGGCATGTTCTTGGATTTATAGAATGCCAGCAGGTTTTGTCTCATCTGGTAAAATTCGGCGCCATTAAGCAAGTCGAGTTTTTTGGCGACCTGCTGCACCGTGAAATAGTTGTTGTAGCTCACCCGTGTTTTGCCCGCCTTACCTCTTTTGGTGGTGATCATGATCACGCCGTTAGCGCCACGGGAGCCGTAGATAGCGGTAGCAGAAGCATCTTTCAGTACGTCTACGGAAGCGATATCTCCCGGATTCACATCGTTGAAGTCGCCACCGATCACCCCATCGATTACGATCAGCGGGTCGTTACTGCCATTTACGGAGTTGCTACCACGAATATTGATCCTGGGAGGACCACCCGGGCGGCCGGTATTGTTCATGACCTGTACGCCCGGCATTTTGCCTTGCAGCAGCTGGTCAGCGCGGGGAGCGGGTGTTTTGAGCAAGTCTGCGGAATTGATAGAGGAAACGGCCCCGGTGACATCTTTTCTTTTTTGCTGGCCATATCCGACTACTACTACTTCGTCGAGTTTGCGGTTATCTTCTTCTAAAGTGATGATGACGCTGGCGCGGCCATTCAGGGCTTCTTCTTTGGCGATGAAGCCGATGTAAGTGAATAGGAGTACGGCATTACGGTCAGTGACGTTCAACTGGAACTGCCCCTGTCCGTCGGTTTGGGTACCAGTTTTTCCACCTTTTACGGCGACGGTAACGCCGGTGAGCGGGATCCCTTCTTTAGCAGCCGTCACCTTCCCTTTAACAACAATAGACTGGGCATTTGCTACTGTAAGTTGAGTCAGCAGATATAGGAGTATCCATCTGACCTTCGATGATAACAGTCTCTTCATAACGTTTAATTTTCAATGAGCGGCCAGTACCGGCCCTATTCGCACAATAAGTTGGCCTGTTTATTTGGTTTGGATTGATAAAAGTCTTGTCCTATTTAATTCCTGTCAGTTTGTACCGGCATGGCCGGAAGAGATAACGCGATCAGATCGTGGTTTCAGTTTATGTAAGTTCGACTGTGATGTTGGTTGCCTGCATCAAAATAGCAATCGTTTGCCTAAAATGACATTGGATGATTTATTTTTGACTAAAAGTAATGAAATATTCGATAAATGCAATCGTTTGCAATTATTTTCATTGAAAAGGTATCAGGAGCGATATGGGATGGGAAGAAGGGCATAAGGTGTGGGAATTGCGGTTGGTTGTGGTGAATAAGTTAAATTATTTGCAATCGGTTGTAAAATTTGTTTTCATTTTATAATTTGCCTGTCTTATTCCAGTAAAAGTTATGAAAAAGACACTGTTACTATTTGGAAGTGCTTTATTGCTATGTGGCAGTATTTATGCACAATCCGGTAAAAAGGGTAAATGGCAATCGCTTTTCAACGGCAAGGACCTGAAAGGTTGGAAACAGGTGAATGGTACTGCGTTGTATGCCGCCGAGAATGGGGAGATTGTGGGTACCTCTGTATTGAAGAGTCCTAATTCCTTCCTGGCCACTGAAAAAGACTACGGAGACTTTATTTTGGAGCTGGAGTTGAAGCTGGATGCCGATATGAATTACGGTATACAGTTCCGCAGCGAGAGTAAGCCTTCTTATAAAGAAGGCCGGGTGCACGGGTATCAGATGGAAGTCGATCCCAGTGAGCGAGCCTGGAGTGGTGGTATTTATGATGAGTCCCGTCGTGGCTGGTTATATCCGCTGGAGTTGAATGCAGCGGCGAAGACGGCCTTTAAGGCGAAGGACTGGAACAAATACCGGATCGAATGCCGGGGTGCGGAGATCAGGACCTGGGTGAACGGTGTACCGGCGGCCCATCTGATCGACGATATGACCTTGAAAGGGTTCATAGCCCTGCAGGTACACGGTATTGGCAACAAAGAGGCGGATGCCGGCAAAAAGATACACTGGAAAAATATCCGGATAATAGAAAATCCTTCGGCCGCTGAATATTCGCCTTATGATAATATCTTTGTAGCGAATTACGTTCCTAATGATCTCTCGGGTCAGGAGCGTAAAAACGGATACCAGCTCTTGTGGGACGGTAAAACGGCCAAAGGTTGGAGAAGGGTCAATCAGACACAGTTTCCTGATAAAGGGTGGACAGTAACAGACGGGACATTATCCATTCATCAATCCAACGGAGATGAAATGGGTTCCGGCGGGGACATTGTCACAGAAAAAGAATACGGTGCCTTTGATCTTGAATTCGATTTCAAACTGACGGAAGGAGCTAATAGCGGCGTCAAGTACTTTGTAAAAGAGTCTTACGATACAAAAGGTAAATCAGCGATCGGGCTGGAATACCAGGTACTGGATGATGAAAAACACCCGGATGCCAAGCTGGGACGGGATGGTAACAGGACATTAGCTTCCCTGTACGACCTGATGACCCGCAAGCAGGTAAAGGCCGCCATCAAACCTATTGGAGAGTGGAATAAAGGACGGGTGATCGTTTATCCTAACAATCATGTAGAACACTGGTTGAATGGCTATAAAGTACTGGAATATGAACGTGGTTCCCAGGCCTTTAAGGACCTGGTAGCTATCAGCAAGTACAAAAACTGGGAAAACTTTGGTTTGTGGCCGGAAGGTCATATTCTGTTGCAGGATCACGGTAATGAAGTATCTTTCCGAAGCATTAAGATAAAAGAGCTGAAATAATAAAGTATATTGCCGAAAATTTCGGATTCAGGCCCTGAATCTTTTGCTGAGAAGGCCAAATGACTAAAAAATAGCAGTTGAAGTGGTTTGAACAGTTACTATTTCGACTGTTGATATAAAGATTTTTCATTGTTCACTGTTCTATATAAAACATTCCGATTCTTCGGAGTGTTTTTTTTTGCTTTTTTTTACCCAAAATTCTGCGACATGACCCTTTTTAAGCGACTCATTGCAGTAGTATCCTGTTTGGCAACCCTATCGGCCTGTGACCAGCATGGTCAGGCAACGGGAGCGGGCGCCGACTCTCTGCAACACCTACTCGGCCGTTACTATGATGAAAAGATGGCGCTTTTCCCGCTGGACGCTACCACAAATGGGGAGCATCAGTATGATGACTTATTACAGATCGATATCAGCGAGCATTTCCGGCAACGGCTGGATAGTTTTTACACCCGGTATGCGACGGCCTTGAAGGGGATCGATACAGTGGCATTATCTTCCAATGACCGGATCAGTTACGACATGTTATTACGGGAGGTGCGTATTGGCAAGGAAGGGTTACAGTACCCGGATCATCTGATGCCCATACAGCAATTTTGGGGGCTTACCCTTACGCTGCCTCAGTTAGGTGCTGGTACGGGCGCTCAACCTTTCAAGACCAAGGATGATTATGAACGTTTCATGCAACGTATGAAAACATTTGCGGAGTGGGCAGATACTGCTATTGTCAATATGCGCCGTGGTATAAGCATAGGATATGTGCTACCCAAGGCCCTGGTCGTGAAGGTGCTTCCCCAGATGGCCTCGCTCGCGGCGCGGGATACTTCCAATGTATTTTACCAGCCCCTGCGTCAATTGCCTCCCGGGTTGGACAGTGCTAGCGCCAGCGCCTTGCGTACCTCTTATGAAGCGGTGATCACCAACTATGTACTTCCCTCCTACCGCAAGCTCCATACGTTCTTCCAGGAGGAGTATTTGCCGAAGGCTAGGAGCACCAGCGGCATCGGGTCGTTGCCAAATGGGAAGGCTTATTACGCCTATCTAATCCGTCAATGGACCACTACTGACCAGGCACCCGAGCAGATCTTTACTACCGGAGAGCAAGAAGTAGCGCGCATCCGTCAGGAAATGGAGCAAGTAAAAGAAAGTACTCGTTTTAAGGGCAGTCTGCCGGAGTTTTTCACTTTCATCCGGGAGAACGGGCAATTCCGGATATTCCAGACGCCTAAGGCGGTATTGGATTCTTTCCTGGCCATATCGCATAAGATCATGCCGAAGATCCGGCAGTTGTACGGCAAGTTGCCTAAGGCTGGTTTTGAGGTACGTCAGACGGAGACATTCCGGGCGGCCTCTGCCAGCGCAGAGTATGTACAAGGGAGTGCGGACGGCAGCCGTCCCGGGGTGTTTTATGTTCCGATCCTGGATGCCAGGAAGTATAGCTATACGGGTATGGAAACCTTATTCCTGCATGAAGCGATTCCAGGGCATCATTTCCAGTATTCGCTGCAACAAGAGAACGACAGCTTACCGAAATTCCGTCGGTATTGCTGGATAGGTGCTTTCGGCGAAGGATATGCCCTTTATTGTGAGAGCCTGGGCAAGGAACTGGGATTATATACGAACCCGTATATGTATTTCGGCCGGCTGACGGACGAGATACACCGGGCGATCCGGTTGGTAGTGGATGTGGGGATACATAATAAGGGCTGGACCCGGGAGCAGGCTTTACGGTATATGATGGACAATGAGCCATTGTCGGAGGAAGAAGCGATCGCAGAGATCGAGCGTTATATGGCCATTCCGGGGCAGGCTTTGTCGTACAAGACCGGGGAGTTGAAGATCAAAGCACTGCGGGCAGAATATGCACCGGCCGCAGCTGGTATAGAACGATTAAAAGCATTTCATGACGAACTGTTAAAAGACGGGGGTGTGCCATTGTCGATCCTGGAGGTAAAAATGAGAAGGCGATTTAAGTAAGCATCAGCTGTAAGGATACTATTCTCAGGGAGTAAAGATATTAGTATAAGTTCTATATTAATTCTTTCTCCCTGTTCTATTTTGGCAGTACTGTTAAACCCTTGCCTATTAACAATTTGGTTAAATGTGTTTGAGAATTTATCCTTAATTTTATAGTGGTGGCGACACCATGGAAACCTTTCAGTGTGAGCATTGGGTTTGACAGATCCTAACTTATCAACAAGCTTTATTATCATCATTCAGAACACGGATTACGGCGTGTTGACTGGAACAGGTCATCGGACTTCCGGCTCTCAGGTTTCCGGCATATCAATAAGGGCGCAAGGATATGCTTCTGAAATTTATGAACTGCTAAAAATGCTGTTTTATGTTTGAGATTACCCATCAGCATTGCCTTTCTTTTCCGTCGGTAGTATCGGAAGAGAAATGGGATAATGATTTGCGCTTTTCCGTTGGTGGCAAGATATTTTGCATGCTTAACACTCAACCGCCCTTCCAGATCTCCTTTAAATGTGAGCCTGAACAATTTCACCAGCTGATCGCCCGTAGCGGGATCGAGCCGACACCTTACCTGGCGAGATATCACTGGGTACAGGTAAGACAAGCCGACCTGTTGGATTGGCCGGAATTACAGTCGTTGATCCAACATGCTTATGAGATGGTCGTAAAGAGCCTGCCGCCGGAAGAGCAGGATGCTATTTTGAAGCAGCACGCTTAAAATGCCTGTTTTCTCCCCTTTTTAGCCTTACTGTTACCATATCGCCTACATGGCCTGAGTTGTTTATGCCTAATGGCGGAGCAAGGTAAATATCATATCATATGCCCCAAAAAGGATCAGTGTACAGGCAAACAGCTTCTCTAATACCGGTGATTTCATGCGTACTGCTGTTTTAGCCCCCAGGTAAGACGCCGGTATGGAAGTAAATGCCAGCAACATGGCTATATTCCAGTCTATATGCCCCAGCCACCAATGTGCCAGTGCTCCCGGAACAGATAGTAGCGCCGACAATACGATAGAGCAGGCCAGTGCCTGTTTTACCGGCATTCTCATCCGTTTGATAAAGAAGGAACTAAACAGGACCCCGCCAGCATTGGCCAGCAGGCCGGACAGGCATCCTATACCTATTGCAGCCCATATCACAATGGGGCTATCGATCGCAATGGCAGGAGCTGCTGTAGTATCTGTCCGGTTCTTTTTCAGGAAAGAATACAGTAATGAGCAGCCGATGCTCATGATGAATACGGCGGTAAAGATCATCAGCAGGTGTCCGGGCAGGTATTTGCTAAACCAGGCGCCGGCCAGGGTGGCGGGTACGCCATACAGTGCGCAGAGGATGATCAGCCGTTTGTTGAAGAGTTTTTCCCGGTTGTAAACGGTAGTAGCGGCAACGGTACTGGTGATAGCAGCGGGTAAAGGGGAGGCTAAGGCGAAGAACGGGTTGACGCCTGCGAAGATCTGGAGTGCGGGGGTACTGATCGCGCTGCCTCCTTTTCCCAGGAGTCCGGACAGATAGCCTACGACGATCCCTATAAATGCAATCACCCAATAATTGTATTGGTGTAGTATATCCATAACATTATATGCCGGCCTGAGTGACCGGATGGTTGGTTATAAAGAATTACAGGTTGGTTCCGGGCACGAAGGTACGCCGAAGCACAAGCGCCACGTGATAACTAAAAGTTATGGAAGATAACAAGGGGTTATTGCATAAGGGCATTCCAGATGACATCGTATACGGCGGTGGCCGGTATGCTCTTGTCGCCGGGAGCCCGGGGGGTGATAATTACAGGTTGTAAGGCAGGATCTTCTGTCAGGCGGCCATGCGACCCTTTGATGAGGGAGGCATCGAGCGGAATGACATCCATGAGATAGCGGAAACCGAGTTTCTTTTTCAACAGTTTACCGATCACTTTCAGTTTAACAAGCGGATCGGCAGGGTTCATAAACATTTCTACCGGGTCGTAGCCGGGTTTACGATGTATATCGACGATACGGGCGAAATCGGGTGCTTTGGTATCATCCATCCAGTAATAGTAGGTGAACCAGCTTTTTTCGTCAGCCACTACTACAAGGTCACCGCTACGTTCATGATGGATATGATGTTGCCGTTTGCCTTCGCGGTCGAGGATCAGTTGTACACCAGGTGTTTGTTCGAGTATTGCTCTTACCTGTCTGAGGCAGGAGGGATCATTCAGGTAGATATGAGCGATCTGGTGATCGGCTACGGCGAATGCCCTGGAGGCCCCCGGATCGAGCAGCTCCAGTCCTCTTTCTACCCTTACCTGCAGCAAACCGGCTTGTCTGAGCAAGCGGTTGAGGTGAACAGGCTGGGACACATTGGTGATACCATATTCTGACAGGATGATGATCTCGGCGCCCTGCTGTTCGTAATAGGTGACCAACTGACGACACAGGTCATCTATCTCTTTCAGTTCCTTGCTGATGCGCGGGATATCCTGCCCGAACTTTTGCAAGCAGTAGTCGAGATGCGGGAGGTATATGAGTGTGAGCGTAGGATGATATAGTCCGTCTGTGAGAATGGATGCATCGGCGATCCATTGGGAAGATTTGATGTTAGCGCCTGGCCCCCAGAACTGGAATAACGGGAACTGACCCAGTTCTTTCTGCAGATGGTCCCTGAGAGAAGCGGGGTGTGCGTAACAATCCGGCATTTTCCTGCCATCGGAGAGATATTGCGGGCGTGGTGTAACGGAGTAGTCTACACTGGCGTACATATTGTACCACCAGAACATTTTCGAAGTTGTAAAAGAGGGATTGAGCTGTTTGGCCTTGTCCCATATTTTGGAGGACTGAACCAGTTTATTGGACTGTTTCCAGAACTTGACCTCTGCATCTGTTCTGTCATACCAACCGTTGCCGACGATACCATGTTCACTGGGCCATTGTCCGGTGACATAAGTACTTTGTGCTGCAGTTGTTACGGCAGGCAACATAGGTTGAATATTGGAAAGGTGGTGCTTTTGCACATACTGTTGCAGGAAGGGAGTATGTGGGCCAATCAGTGAGGAAGAAAGCCCCACTACATCAATGACAACTGTTTTTCTCATGATTCTTCTCCGTTACTAATTCCAGCATAAAGCTAGGATTGGATTATTACAATTCCAACTGCTGCTTTACCCAGTTCAATTCCCGGGCGATACTTTCCCCTATGGGTAACTTCAGATCAGCGGGTAATACGTCCCAAGTGTAGGTTTCTACTTCCAGGTGAGCGGTAAATGGTTGTTGCCGCTGTAAGGTCAGCACGGTCTCGATATCCTGCCGGGTGGAACCTAACAGGCCGTATTGGTCCAGGAAGACAGGCACATGAAAATGGGAGCGCCATTCCGTTGCCGGGGCGGCGGCTTCCAGTGCCTGCGGAAGATCGGGGTAATGGGTCTGCCCTTCAGGTTGCCGGGCAATAACCTGGTGAAGATATACTGGCTCGTTGAATAGGGCGAAGGCGTCCAGCACTTGCTGGCGGGCGGTGGTATCGCCCGGTATTTCAGCGCGGAGGGCTGCACTGATCTGTAATTTGCCGACTTTCAGATCATACTGTACCAGCTGATCCAACACATGTTGAGGCGTCTCATATTCCAATGCGAAATGGCATACATCGTAACACAGCTGTACGTGTGTACGTATGAGGGTAGCAGCGGTAGCTGCATCTACTTCGAATTTATCCTGCAGGAAGGGAATACCGGCCGGCAGCAAGGCCCCGGTATACCAATCTATGTATTCCTGTGTGTTTTCCAGCAGTCCATCTGGTTCCGGTTCAATATCGAGGTGCATTACGGGGCCGCCGGCACGCTGGATGCGTACCAGTTGTTCGACGACAGACAGTATATTTAGTGTGGCTGTTTCGGTCGCCGAATTGCGTTCTTCTTCACAGCGGCTGAACCAGGGTTTATAGGTAAGCGGAGAGGTGGAGATCCCACCTTCTATTCCTTCGGGCAGCAAAGCTGCCAGCAGGCGGAACAACCGTATGGTATATGCTACCCGGTCGGCCTGTGTCCAGTCGGGGGTATGCACCTGGTCTTTGACGACGGTATCATGGAAGCTACCGTAGGGGAAGCCATTCATGGTGAAGACGTAACAATCCTGTTGTTTCAGCCAGTGTTTGAAGTCCAGCAGTTGGTCTTCTTTACTGAGCTCCAGGGAGGCTTTGTTGGCTACCCTGAGTCCTATGCCCATAGGTTTGTCGGGCGACACTGCGGCTTTGATGGCTGGTAGGTGCAGTTGTAACTGCCGGAAGTGGTCGTCCCAGTTTTCGCCACTATGGATATTGGTGCAATAAGTCAGGTGTCCGTATGTTGTCAACATAGTATGGTAATCGTTAGTGGGTGAGCTGTGCGTCGCTCACCAGTTGTAACATGGCGGCCGCTTTAGCGACCAGTGCGAGATCCATCTGGTGTACTTCTTCTCCTTTACCGACGGCTCTGAGCAAGCTAATGGTGAGGCGACCGCCCAGGTGTTCGCGAAACTCTTCCAGTCCTTTGATCACCGGGGAAGGCTGATCGCCGGCACTGGCGAGGAGCGGATGATATACGGGCAGGTGCAGTTGCTGCAGCAGCCGGACGATCCGGTGCATATCTGCTTCGGGCAGCCATCCTATCAGTGAGGAGTACACGCTATCGAGCGCGATGCCGATAGCGACAGCTTCTCCGTGACGTAATGCAAAGTCCGTGAGCGGTTCGAGTTTATGAGCGCTCCAGTGACCGAAGTCCAGGGGGCGGGACGAGCCGCTTTCAAAGGGGTCGCCGCCTCTGCCGATATGCTCCATATGCAAGGCGGCACAGCGATGCACGAGTACCTGCATGGCTTCCTGATTACGGGTAGCCAATGCAGCAGCGTTGTCTTCGAGCCAGTCAAAGAAAGCGCTGTCTCTTATGAGGGCTACCTTTACAGCTTCGGATATGCCTGCATTCCAGTCCCGGTCTTCGAGGGTCAGGAGGAAGTTGCTATCGTTGAACACTGCTGCCGGCGGGGCGAAGGTACCCAGGAAGTTCTTCTTTCCTTTATAGTTAATCCCATTTTTCACTCCTACACCGGAATCATTCTGAGAGAGTACGGTGGTGGGGATGCGGATATGTTTGACACCGCGATGGGATATAGCAGCCACGTATCCGACGAGGTCGAGGAGGGAGCCCCCACCGATGGCGACCACATAGGAGTGCCTGTCGATGGCATATTTGTCGATCGCTGCGATCAGGCTATTGAAGAGTGGTTCATCATTTTTTACGGATTCGCCACCCGGTACGGTAATGATATCGGGCACTAATTCGAAATGAGGTACTGTTGCGCAATAAGCATGTATCTGTGCGGATAATGCGGGATGGTATTGCAGGAAGCCATTATCGATTACAAACAATAATTTCTTACGATATTGTTTGCTGGCGACCTGCTCCAGGTAATCAGCGAAGCACCGGTTAGCCGGGTCGAATAATTCCTGCGTAAAGAAAACACGGTATTCGTAGCTGATATTAAAAGACTGTTGTAAATACTCCATAACTCAAAGCAAACGATTTCAAAAACTAGGTCAAGATAGGGCTATATTCTGATATGGTACGACATGTTAATTGTGTACCTATAGTTGTTCATAATGTATTAATCCCTGATGGATGATACGGATCAGGTAACGGCGAAGACTTTTGCCAGCCAGAGGGACAGTGGCAATAACAAGAGTACACACAATGCAAACGGAATACTGACGAAGGCAGCACCCCAGGCGGCATTCATGGCTATGAGGGCGATTATTCCACCTTTTACGGCTTTGCCGATGTTAGGCCCGGAAGGGTCTTTCATAGCATTGGCCAATGGTTTATTGATCATAAATGCAAAGAGGAGGATAAATGGTAATGCCTGCCAGATGCGTCCGTTCAGGGCTGCCAATATAGCGATGGAGGTATATACCACTGCGTATCCTACGGCTGCTATACGCAGTACCCGTTTATTTCCACCATATACTTCTCCGCGGCTGATCGCTGTAACAGCAGCGATATATACTACGGGTAACAAGCCGATCCACCAGTATTGTAACAAGGCGGGCTCCCAGATGGAGACGCCGAGGAGCAGGTTCAGTCCGCGGCATAATCCCATATTAAAGGGGCCCAGCACTTGGTTGTGTTTTCCCCATCGATTGTATACCAGGGCTGAAACAGCGGTGGCGATGGCGATGTAGCCAGCGGTACTACCGACGGTAAAAGCCGCCAGGATACCTACCAATAGCAGGTAACTTGCCAGTATGATGGCTTGCCCTACGGTGATCACTCCGCTAGGTATGGGACGTTCCGGACGTTCTATTTTGTCCAGTTTGGCGTCCATGATATCGTTGAACATGACACCGCCGCCATACAGGCCGATAGTGGCGAGGCAGAGGCAGGCGATCCTTAACCGGGCATCGAGGCAGTACATATCTGCTCTGAACCAGTATCCGGATATAGCTATACCGGCCAATATATCAGCTATTGCTGTCAATATATTGGCCGGTCGCATTAAACGTAAATATCCTATTAATTTGCTTCCAATATAACTCACCAGTCTACGCGTTTTCCCTAACTGTTAACAAACATAACACTGTAAGATGTTATGGATTAACGAATGATCGTTGAATTTTTATTTACGCGCGGCTGTTGTCCACCTCTCAGCACGGTACTTCCATTAAACTTCAGGCTTTGGTCGATATCCCTGACAGTGTCGAAGTCGGCTTCGTTGATTTGTCCGCTTTGCGCAAATGCAGTTATTGCATTGCGGTAAGTTACCAAATGAATATCATTCGTGTCAATACCACTTTCGTGCATGAGGGCAGCTGTTTTGGGAACGGCGAGGGGATCGCTGATGCCCCAGTCGGCGGCGGAGTTGACCATAATACGTTCGCTTCCATATTGTTTTACAACGGCCACCATACGTTCGTTGCCCATTTTGGTAAACGGGTATATAGTGAAGGCGGCCCAGAAACCTCTGTCGAGGACTTCTTTAACGGTCTCTTCGTTATTATGATCTACGATCACCATGTGGGGGTCGAGGCCATGTTCGATAGCGATGTCCATACTTCTCTGGGTCCCTTTTTTCTTATCGCGGTGGGGGGTATGTATCTGTACGGGCAGGCCGGCTTCTTTGGCCAGTTCCAGTTGTGCGCGGTAATATTTTTCTTCGGCGGCTGTTTGGTCGTCGAAGCCGATCTCACCGATACCTACTACTCCTTCTTTATAGATAAAGAGCGGTAACATTTCCATGACGGCTTCGGCGAGGCGTTCGTTGTTGGCCTCTTTGGAGTTGAGGCCGATGGTACAGTAGTGTTTGATACCGAACTGGGAAGAGCGGAAGCGTTCCCATCCTATGAGGCTGCTGAAGTAATCGCGGAAGGTATCTACACCTGTGCGGGGCTGGCCCAACCAGAAGGAAGGTTCTATGATGGCTACAATCCCTGCATCTGCCATTGCCTGGTAGTCGTCGGTGGTACGGGAGGTCATATGAACATGCGGATCGAAGAATCGCATGCCTTTGATCTTGTCGAGGTAGGCCGGACTATAGGACAGTGGTTGTAAGTCTTTCTCTGTCAAATTGTGGCTGCAACACATAATAATTAATAGTTATCCTGCCGGTGTTAACTGGCAGGGGTGTTTAATACGTGAATATTTTAGCATCTGGGCGCCAGGGCGTCCCAGGTAAGTGTTCCATCTTTGATTTCCTGCTGCAGGGCTTTGTCCTGATGCAGCAAGGTATGAGCTGGTTCATATGGAGACATGGCGCAGGCCAGGGCGGCGGCTTCTTTCTCGATACTGTTTTCGGATTGCCAGATACGTTGTATATCCGGCCAGTTATTATCGTTAATGAAAGGTGCTACCAGTCGCCAGAGTTGTGGATGTACAGGGCGTCCTGCGGCCCATCTTTCATGGGCATAATCGGTGAGGGTAGCCGCCAGTGGCTGGTTAGCCCGTTTATCGAGCCCGGAGATCTGGTGTATAGGTTTTTCTGTGAAAAATGCCTTCATGACCAGCTGGTTCCAGGCTGGTTCTTCCAGGTATCGGGCGGGATAGGGATTGTCTGTCATAATAGCCTGTAGTACGATACCGATGTTGGAGCGAATCCCTTCAGCGGTACGGAGGCGCCAGGCTTCCGGCCATGCCAGCAGGGGGAGGGCGCCATATAAGGCGACCAGCTCGTTCATTTCAGCAGCGTCAAACAGGTTTTCGATCGTTTGTGTATAAGTTTTGCGATCATCAGCAGGTAATTGTAACAACCACCATACTCTTGCCAGGCGATCGAGTGTATAGCCATGAATGGTATATCCATCGATTAGATGGCGGAGAGCGGTTGCTGTTTCTGGTGAAACAGTGATTTCATTTTTGCTTAGAAAGCGAGGTATAGCGGTGAAAGTCAGGTTAAACTGTTGTACAGCGGCTGTGGTTTTCCAGTTAGCCGTGCGTTGTTGTAACCAGGCAAGTCCATTGTCGGTACTTTGCTGTTGAATGACGTCCCATAATAGCGCTTCTACCTTTTCCTTGTCATAGTGATATGCGTTTTCCATTGCGCCTATTGATTATTCCGTTACTGGCTATTTAGCGAATAAAGTTACAGATTCTGCTATAACAACGGGGAAAATTATCCTTTTGGGGGGTAATCCGGGGTTATTTATCTTATTGTTGATCAAAAATAAAAGAGAGGCAACTTGTGCCTCTCCTTCCGCCATTCTAAAAACCTGATTAGTTCATCAGGAGTATCTTTATATACGATATGTAAGTCTCTATGGTTGCCTGCTAAACACTTCTTCAGCGCTTTAGCTTTCTCTGCTATTCGGCAGGATCTTACTGCAATATAAGTAATAAAACCCTTTTTTTCCTAGCGAATGTATGTTAAAACATTCAAGTTAGCCAGAATATTTACCATATAATGATATAGGTAGGGTTACTTTTTTTTATTTATTCCCCGGTAGGTTATCTAGTTGTATTTTGTAGCCAGCATACGGGCCGGAATTTATTCCAGTAAGGTGTCAGGCCATCCTGGATCATGAAACCCTGGGAAAAGTTCCCTAGTACGACATCGGGGTCTCCATCGCCGTCTATGTCATTAACGTCCATGGTGATCCAGCGACCTTCCCGTTGTCCGGGGAGTGTGTAAGGTACAAAGCGCCACTGCGATTGGTGTTCAAAATACAATAATTTCTCTCCCGGCCGGTTTTTCAGGTCGGAGAAGAAAGCGATCGTGACAATATCCAGGTCTCCATCTCCGTCAAAATCTGCTGCGACCGCTTTGGTACAGCCATTTACCGGGTAAAAGAACGCCTGTTCGTATTTAAAATCTCCCTTATTCTCAAAAAGGTAAACTCCATGATAAGGCTTTAAGACCATGGAATAGTCGCTATTATCGCCGCAGGTGTATAGCATATCCAGGCGGCCATCGTGGTTGAAGTCTATAAGTTGGAAGCTGGTTGATCCGTATACGGGTGGGAACTGCAATATTTCTTTTGTATTGTATCCGCCTTTGCCATCATTCAGGAACATCCAAATTCCTTCTTGGGCATGTGCGAATAGGGCCATGATATCGGGCCAGCCATCTCCGTTGAAATCGCCTGTTACCACCTGGGTAGCTCCTGGTACTTCGCGGAGATCAATGCGGGAAAATTCTTCATCTTCTTCATGTCGTTGCAGGATGTACAAACCACCTGCATTATGCCCGAAACCGCATACGATATAGTCTGTGAGGCCATCTTTATTTCCGTCAAAGGGAACAGTCTGCAGGGGACGGGGCATAGCGAGGGCCATCGACTGTAATGGTTTTGCGGTATCGGCGCTGACCTGCATTTTCAATATTTCTCCCTGCGGCAGATCAGTGGCCCGCATATCACCGATGAGTGTGAGTATCAGTGCGGAAGAGTCTATGGCATCCGGTGCCGGGAGGATATTCACTACGGGCGAGCGTAGCTGAGCGACCTGTTTGCTTTCCATGGCGGCATTCCAGCGAAACAGGCGACCGGTGTTATCTGCGGACCAGGTATATCTTCTTATCGTATCGATCCATACCATGGTTGTCCCGGCTACCTGCGTGGTATCTGTCCATTGCGGGGCTTTCATGACGAAAGGTTGTCCTTCTTCGTGGTAGGGTACCGGCAAAGGTGCCGGCAACAAAGAATCCGGTGCTTCTGATTCGAAGTATTTAACGATCGCCATCCATTCTCCATAACTGACAACGGCTTTACTGCCAGCCTTAATATCCTGGAAATATTGGTTCTGTCCCCATACCTGTATACCGACATGAGGCGCCATAGCGGGTAACACATGTTCTGTCCATGTCTTCTTGTCCAGCATATCCGGTGAAACCGGCAGATGGCAGCTGCTACACACTTGTGCTGCCAGCTGTTCTCCTCTAAGCACCTCTTTACTTTTCTTTCGGCCACTATTACAACCCACACCCGTTGTAATACTAAAGCTGACAATGATGAAGCATAGCAGAATAATAAATTGGTTGCGCTTCAAAATGATCTGGATTTAATGAATTTAAGTGGGTGAAGTTACGGAAACGTGGGAAGTAAAAAACTTATATCGAAGTAATATTCTTCTGTATTTACAGGATTAATATAAATTGAAATTTCTTTCTGCGCCAACAGTTTGAAGGACAATGTTGCATGATCCATTCCGATATATGGACTTACCAGTTTTTTGACGGCACCGGCGGAATCTTTGTATGCGTATACCAGGTAACAACCCTCTCTTCTGATCTCCTGTGAATGTTCTTTGCCAGCCAATGCATCCAACATTTGTACCCTCGTAGTATCTTCAATCGGCAACGTTATCTGTTCTTCCGATGGTATGATCTGTAAATCGTCAAATCTTGCCAGCAGTTGTTTGCCATTCTTCTTAAGACCGGCATACTTATCGTCCTGTTTATTATGGGAAAAATACTTCCTGATGAAATCAAACATGATAATAGGGATTTGGCTTTGCAAAGGTAATGGATCGCGCCGGTGTTCATGATACACAAACAGCCGGGATACTTATCCCGGCTGTTTGTGTATTTCAAGTTCTTATGTAGCGACTGATTATTTAGTATCCTTTGTTCTGTGTCAGGGTTGCTTTACCATCTTTCAGGCTCAAGTCGATCTGACGTTGTGGAACGGGATAGTACTCGTTTCTGTTTGCTACAAATGCGCCACCTCTTACATCGGAGGAAATGGTAGATTCGTAGGTGAAGTATTTGGTCATCACATCCTGTGCGATACCCCAGCGGGTGATATCGAAGTAGCGCTGACCTTCCATGCCCAATTCCAGTTTACGTTCGAAACGGATGGCTTTCAATGCGAAGTCTTTTCCACCGCCGGTGAAGGCACCAGCCGGATAAGGAGACACGACGTAATTGGCAGCGGGTACGTTAGAAAATCCATTGAGTGGTTTGGTAGGGTCATTGTATTTGTACACCCAACCTGTAGGATTAGCTGCACGTTGTCTTACCCTGTTTACATAGATCTGTGCCTGGTCCAGATTATTCAATTCGGCTTCTGTTTCGGCGGCCAGCAATAGTACGTCAGCAAAGCGGATCAATACTACGTTGATTGCGGAACCCGGCGCCCAGGCGTTAGCATCTTTGTATTTATCCTGGTTATACTGCCAGTATACGTTTTTCTTGGGACCATAAGGACCTGCATAGGCCTGATCTCTGATCCAGCTGGCTCCGGGGTGGTTACCCCAATCCAGGTAGGGAAGACCACGACGACCTACGGTCCAATCGAGGCGAGGATCTACTGGTCCGGCATCTGGCGTGAATGGATCGGAAGAGCCGAGGCCCTGGTCGTTTTTCACCTGGTTTGCACCCTGGTTGTAGGTATCCAGGAAAGGTAAACCTGCCGCAGAGGTGCGGAAGGAGTTCACGAGGTCCTGGCTGGGTTGGAAGAATCCGCAGCAACCGAATGGGCTGTTGTACGGGAAGTTCAGCATTTCGCCCTGGTTAGAGCTGGTGATCTGGTTAGTTCCGTTGTTGGCAGTCATCTGAATGGCAAATACAGACTCTGCGTTATTCTTGGTAACCGGATCAAAGTTGTCGGAGTATTTAGGCAGCAGATCGTATGGTTTGTTACCGGTTGTTTTACCCTTGGTGATGATCTGGTCGAAGAGGGGTTTAGCATCTGTATATTTACGTTGATACACGTATGTTTTTGCAAGATAGCTGGCGGCTGCCCATTTGTTGGCCCTACCTACTTCTGGTTGTGTTTCGGGCAGGTTATCGTAAGCAAATTTGAAATCGGCTTCGATCTTAGGCCAGATATCGTCTGTATTGGGTTGTTTATAGTTACCGGTAGCGAAGTCGGTCATTGTTTCATCTACCCAGGGTACTTTACCAAACATCTTTTTGAGTTCGAAGTAGTAGTGTCCGCGCAGGAAGCGGGCTTGTGCAGTGATGTTAGTAACATCGGCTGCGGGGATGTTTTTTACTTTCGATAAGATATTCAGTACTACATTGGCTCTTACGACGCCATCAAATGTAGCTTTCCATTTGGTGTTAAAGAAACCGTTGGTGGGGTCGAACTGCCCTTTCATGATCTGGTTGATGGGGGCTTGGTCTACGGCATCACTTCCTTTGTGTGCGTCGCCTGCGGCTACGCTACCATATACCCAGTTGCTCGGAGAGGCTTCCCAGGGGCCACCGCCGCCGATTGCCGCTACGTCCTGCTGTTGTCCGTTCAATGCGGCGTATGTACCGATGAGCAGGTTTTGTACGCCATCGCGTGTGTAGAGATCTTCTTCTTTCAATACGCCCAGTGGTTCTCTTTCCAGGAAACTTTTGCCACAGGAAAAGAGGACTCCGCTAACAGCGACGGCTCCTATAATCAGATATTTTGAAGTTTTCATCTTTCGCATTTTTAGTTTGAATAATGGGCCGGTACTCTGTGTTAATAGTAGTAGCCGGGCACTATCACTACCTTGTTGTCACTATTTATTAGAAGGATACGTTTACACCTACCAGGAATTGACGTTGGTTAGGATAAGTACCTTCATCTATACCGAAGTTCGTGTTACCACCGGTGATTTCAGGATCGATGCCTTTGTATTTGGTAATGGTGAACAAGTTGCTGGCCTGTACGTACAGTCTCACTTTTTCGATACCGATACGTTGGAGCACTGGTTTGGGGAAGGTATATCCGAGCATCATATTTTTTGCTCTCAGGTAGGAACCGTTTTCTACGAAGTAGGAGTTAGGAATACCGTTGGTGCTGAAGTTACCATCGTTTTCCTGGATGGGAGCTTTGGCGTTCATATGATCTGGTCTCCAGGAATCATACAAAGCGGTTTTGCTTTTTGCCCCAGCGAAGGAAGCGTAGAAGTCGGTCCACCAGCGTACGTTATTCCAGATATCATTGCCTTGAGAGCCATACAGGAATATGCTGAAGTCGAAGTTTTTGTAATTCAGTTCGAGGTTCAGGCCGTAGGTGAAGTCAGGGTTGGGGTTACCGATAACGGTTCTGTCTTCCGGTGTGATACGACCGTCGCCGTTAGTATCTGCGTAGCGGAAGCGGCCGATGCCTGCTGCTGTCTGATAGATGGCGTTAGGATCTCCACCTTTTCTGGCTTCTGCATTTGCTGCATCGATCTCGGCCTGGCTGTTCCAGAAGCCGATGATCTTATAACCGAAGAAGGAGGAAACGGGGCTACCTACCTGATTACGGATGATATTATTACCATTGAAGCGTCTTGCTTCCTGATCGAAGTAAGGGGCATCATCTGATACTTTTACGATCTCGTTTTTATAGGTAGTGAAGGTAGCGGTTGCTCTGAAGTGCAGATCTTTTGCCAGGTCGACGTTACCGGAGATCAAGAGGTCCAGACCGGAATTTCTCATTTTAGCGATGTTCACGTCAGGAGCTGTGGGGCGACCGAGGGTAGCTGACAGTTCCGGTTTGAATATCAGGTCGGTGATGTCTTTGCGGTAGTAATCGGCGCTCACTTCGAGTTTGCCTTTGAAGAAGGTCGCATCGAAGCCGATGTTGGCGTTGATGTTGTTTTCCCATTTAGCATTAGCGTTGCCGATATATACTTTGTAGAAACCTTCTGTGAGGGAGTTTGATGCACCCAGGATGTCGTAGAAGGAACCATTTCTGTTCAGGCCATATTGCGTGAAGGCATTGGATGCGTTTACGTTGATCTGGTTACCCATGATACCGTAGCCACCTCTCAGTTTCAGGTCGGAGATCCAGGCTACTCCTTTCATGAAATTTTCCTGGGAAACGCGCCAACCGGCACTTACTGCGGGGAACCAACCAGCGCGGTTATTAGCACCGAAGCGGGAGGATGCATCCCGGCGGATGAGGGCACCCAGCAGGTATTTATCGCGGTATACGTAGTCGAGTCTACCGAACAGGGAGAACAGACCATCTGTATAGCGGCTGCTGCTGTTATCGCGGGTACCGGAACCGGTGGAGAGGGTGGTAAAGTCTGGGTTGAAGGTGAAGTAGCCTTGTGTGGTACCGCCCATTGTACTACCCTGGTTATCGAATGCTTCGGTACCTACCAATACTTTGATATCATGTTGTTGATTGAAGTTCTGGTGATAGGACAAGGTGTTGGTCCAGGTCCAGTTGAAGCCGGTGGAGGTACTTTCTGAGTAGGAGTTCACCTTATTATTCTCTGCGTTCTCATACTCGGGGAATGTGAAGGTGCGGCTCTTTGAGTAGAATATTTCACCACCGAAGCTGGTACGGGCGGTGAAGTGTTTGAGAAAGTCTACTTCTGCGTAGAGGTTACCTAATACACGGTTGCCGGTACCTTTGTTATTCCTGGTACGATCCAGCAGTGCAACGGGGTTACGGGCGTTACCGAGTTGTGCTTTGTTGGTGCTGAAAGAACCAGCGAAGTTGCCCATGATATCACGTACGGGGATGATGGGTTGTTGACGGAACGCCATACCGATGGCGCTCCCCTCTTCCAGTGCGTTGATGCGTGGGTTATCTATTACAGAGAACTCGATATTTTCACCTATACGGATGTGTTTGCGTACATTATACGAGCTGTTGGCACGCACGGTGTAACGTTTCATGTAGGTATTTCTGAGTGTACCCTGTTGGTTGAAATAGTTGAAGGACAAGAAGTAGTTACCCTGGTCTCCGCCGCCACCTACAGAGATGTTGTGGCTGGTGATGGGAGCCGGGCGGAATATTTCGTGGAACCAGTCGGTGCCCCCTTTATTGGCTTTGGAGATACGGTAGAACTGGTCCAGATCGCCGGATTTTCTATAGTTGGGATCTACATAATAGAGAGAGGGGTTTACAGCCGGATCTCCTTCCATGAGACCACCCGGAGCGATATAGTCTGGCAGTCTGGGCCTGTCGCCGCTACCATACAGCCCATCTACGATAGGTTTGGTAGGGTCTGTATTCTTCAGTGCCATCCATTTAAGGTCTGCCATTTCCTGCGGTGTGAGGATATCCCAAACGTTGCCACCTTTAGGGCGTTGTGTGCCGTAGTAGGCATCGTAGTTTACTTTTACTTTTCCGCTACCTTTTTTGGTACTGATCACGATCACACCGTTGGCAGCGCGGGCACCGTATATGGAGGCGGCACCTGCATCTTTGAGGACCTGCATGTTGGCGATATCGTTCGGGTTGATATCGACAATGTTCTGTGTAGGTACTCCATCCACTACATAGAGGGGTGTGTTGTTACCGAAGGTATTGAGACCGCGGATACGTACCTGAGGTTCCTGCCCTGGCTGGCCGGATCCCAGTACGGTGATACCTGACACCTGTCCTTGCAGCATATTATTTACCTGCGCGGTAGGTTGTCTTGCCACCTGCTCCATATTCACTACGGATACGGCGCCGGTGAGGTCTTTCTTTTTCTGTGTCGCGTAACCTGTTACTACGACTTCTTCGAGGGAACCTACTTTTTCTCTCAATTTAACATTGAGTGTGCTTCCTGACACTGTTACTTCTTGTGTTGCGAAGCCAACGAAAGAGAAGACCAGTACATCTCCCTGTGCGGCGGGGAGGGAGAAAACGCCTTCGGGATTGGTAGAAGTACCTTTGTTGGTGCCTTTAATGGCCACCGTTACACCAGGTAAGGGATTGCCACCAACGTCATCGGTCACCTTTCCGGTGATCTTCGCCTGTGCCATAACATTTGTGGTGGAGCATAGCAGCAGCAAACAGCAGCATACTGCCAGCGCATAATAGATGTGTTTCTTCATAACGTGGAGTTTAAAAAGCTAAACTAACGTGTTGAGATTTTTGTGATGTTAACGATATGTGTGATATAAGTGTCTACAAGACAACCAATGGTTGTTGTATTAATTCAGATTTTGGTTTGTTTCGAAATTTAGATTCTGGTTTGTTTGTCCATTAATAAGTTCAATAGTGAGATACTGGGTACTGTCGTGAAATAGTAGTCTTCATTCGTCCATCTGATAACGTTAAAATACCAAGCTAATCGTCTTTACGTGGAAATCACTTACGCTAAAAATTGGTCAACGATTTTTTACAATAGGGCATAATTGTACACCCTTTGTTTTATACTAAACGCGGAACTTTTTTTTTTAAAATTGATTGGTTGAAACGCTCTCTCTTCATCAGACCTGGTAAAGGTCTGTTTAGTGTCAACTCCCTCTAAAACACAGTTAAAACACGCTATACAATGTAAAATCGGGCTTTGCGCTCAATTAACATTAAGCAATTTATAACATTAAATTAACTAATGCAAGTGAAGTTTTAACATTTTTTTATGAACGGTATCTAAACGGTTGACTTTTAGTAGTGCTGCATCTTTTTCTGTATGTTTATAGCCTCTTAAAAAACCAGACATGAAAATATTCAATCTGATCTTTTGTGTGTTGTTTGTATTGTTTGCTGCTTTACAATATAATGATCCGGATCCGTATGTATGGATGCCTATTTATATATACGGTGCTTTGTTTTGTTACCTGGCGGCGCGGGGTCGTTTTTTCAAGACCGCTTATATTGTTGGGATTGTGGTCTACCTGGCTTATGCGGTATATTTATTTTTCACCAAGGACGGTGTCGTTGACTGGGCGACGCAGCATCATGCGGAGAATATTGCGCAGACGATGAAAGCGCAGAAGCCCTGGATAGAAGATACGAGGGAGTTTTTTGGCCTGGCGATCCTGATCGTGGTATTGGGTATCAATTATATCTATGCGGGCAGGCGGTTACGCGCCAGGTAAACCAATTGCTGATATTGCGATAGCCGCAGCGGGGAGGTCTGATAGACATGGACCTCTCCGCTGCGGTTTGTTTTTTTTAGTTCCTCAGGGCGTTAGTAGCTGTACGTACTTCAGGCCGAGGGGATATATTTCGTTAGGGTTGGCGGCATGTATGCGTAGGTAGAGGGAGTGCAGCCTGCGATCACTGCGTAGGGGGAAGGTGATGGTTTTAATGTTTGCGGCCTGGGGTCTGGCATCCGGACCGATCAGCACTTCTCCCAGTTTGGTACCTTCCGGGTGGTCGAGGCGGGCTTCTACTATATAGCCGTACTGCAATACGTCCAGTATGTAGTAGATGAGGCTGATACCATTTACGTCGGTAAGATCGAGATCTTTGTACATGACCCATCCTTGTGCGGTAGGGATGACATATTTGACGCCATCCACTTCCATGGCGGAGGCGCCATCTGCCTTATCGAAACTTTCTGCTGGTATCCTGGCATTTATCAGCTGCACGGAGGCGTTGCTGGTGATGGGTTTGATACCGGGTCCTCCTTTATCGGTGTAGCTAGCCAGCAGGTAGAACACACCGTTATTTTTGATGGGCTGTCCGAGGGTGGGATCGATCTCGCCGGAGAGCGGCAATGATGGTTGCCGCTGGGCGGTTTGCATCAGGGAGAAGATATAGTGTATGATATTATAAGCCTCTGTTTCGGAAAGGGCGGTATAAGCGGCCATGGTATTTTCGCCCCATGTACCGCCGGCGCCGTGGAGGATCTTACCAGCGAGATATTTTATTGCTTTCGGGTCTTTTTTATACCGTTTGGCGATCTGCAGGAATGAGGGGCCGACGGATTTTTCTTCCTGTTTGTGGCAGGACCTGCAATCGTAGGACTCCATGATATTTTTGCCAGCGATAGCGTCGGAGATGATCTCGTGTCGCTGTGGGATAGCCGCTTTATCCAATCCGCCTACGTATTCTGCCTTGATATAGCTATTGGACATATCCAGGTTGCCTGCTGCGGAGCTCCCATCTTCTTTATCACTTACCGTCACGGCATAGTGTATACGTTTGTCCGGGAAGTAGAACATTTTATTGCCCTGTAACCGGATGCTGACCTGCGGGGTTTCATTGCCGGCGTATAGGGTCAGTACATTGCTGCAATTATGGGCACCTTTGTCGTCGATAACGGCGACGGATACCTGGTATTCACCCGCTGTTTTGCAGGTGAAGGTAAATTCGGGGGTATTGGTCTCTATGATACGACCGTTCCCTAGCTGCCAGCGATACTTTAGCGGGTCGCCATCGGGGTCGTTGGCAATGGCTTTAAACGTGGCGGTGAACGGCAGGCCGCCGGTGAGCTTATCGGTCTTTATCTCTACCATAGGAGCGCGATTACCACTGTTGTAATCCAGTCGGGAAAGGCAGGCATTGGGGTTCTTGCTAAACCATCCGCTACCATACTCGAGGAGATATATCCTGCCATCCGGTCCCAATTCCATATCTATCGGGCTATTGAAGCAGGTATGTTCCATGAAGGGTTCCATTTTGAGATAGTTGCTATTCTTGTCCATGGTTACTGCTTTTATCCAGCCACGTACCCAGTCATAGACGAATAGTTTGCCACTGTAATAGTCCGGATAGCGGGACGCTGCCGGGTAGTATTCCGGATAGTATACGGGACCTGCCATGGCATTACGGCCACCGCTGCCCAGCTGTGGGAAGTCGGTGGACCTGGCATATGGATACCAGATGAATGCGGAGTGGGCGGCGGGCAGTTCTTTCAGGCCGGTATTGTTCCTTGAATTATTTATGGGTTTGAGGGGATTAAATGACGGGCCGCTTTCTCCTGTTGCGTAATTGTATTCCCGGTAGGCGTAGTTATTGCCTATGAACATGGGGTAGCCGTAATTCCCCGGTCCTTTGGCCTGGTTGATCTCGTCGTATCCCATTGGCCCCCGTTTGGGATGATCATTGTTGGCATCCGGTCCTACATCGCCCCAGTACAGGAAGTTTGTTTTACGGTCTACGGCGATGCGGTACGGATTTCTGTTGCCCATGACGTAGATCTCCGGACGGGTGTGAGGGGTACCCGGTGCGTACAGGTTTCCTTCGGGGATGGCATAGCTACCATCGGCATTTATTTTTATGCGGAGGATCTTACCCCGCAGGTCGTTGGTATTGGCGGCGGTGCGGCGGGCGTCATACAAGGTATGGCCGGGGCGGTCGTCGAGGGGGGTGAAGCCGCAGTTGCCGTATGTCTGTGCTGGCTCATCGAAGGGGGATGTATTATCTCCTGTGGACAGGTAGAGCAATCCGGTAGGATCGAATGCTAGGGAGCCACCGGTGTGGCAGCACGTTTCGCGTTGTGCATCGACTTCGAGTACTACTTTTTCTGACTGGGTATCTATGTGATGATGTTCGTACCGGAAGCGGGAGAGCCGGTTAACGGAGACATCGGCCGGCGAGTAGTAGATATATACGTAATGGTTCTTTTCGAAGGCGGGGTCGGCGGTGATACCCAGTACGCCTTCATCGGAGACGGCGTCTGGCTTGTCTGACTTATAGTATACTTTCAGGAAGCCTACCTGCGATATTTTTTGGGTTTTGTTGTCGAAGTACATGATCTCGCCGCGGCGTTGGGTGATCAGGACGCTACGATCCGGGAGTATAGCCATCTCCGTTGGTTCGAACAGTTGTCCGGCGGACAGGGTGGTTTTGGTGAAGCGATTTTCTGCCGGTACGCGGGGGGTGGTGGCATGTTTATAATCTGGCTGTATGTTTTTCCCGATTGCATATCTGATCCCGTAGAGCAGGTGTTGGAGGAAGTAGGTTTCGGTATAACTTTCTTCTGTGTGTCCGAGGGCGGTATAGAATGCGCGGCCGCCATTAAATTCATGGCACCAGCAGACGGGATGTTCGGCCCCCATGACGCCGCCCTGGTAGGTCTTTTCGTCGGCGCATATCGCTACCCGGATGTCTTTAGACAGATTTGTGAAGTTGTACCATTCATCGTTATGTTCCCAAGTACGAGGGAGGTTATATTCATTGCGGAGTACGTTACAATGTACTTTGAGGGATGCTTTATCGAGGGGGGCGGGATATTCATCCACATAAGCGCCCAGCAGTTGTCCGTACCAGTCCCAGTCATATGCGGTGCTGGCAGCGGCGTGGATACCAACATATCCTCCACCCGCCTGTATATATCTTTCGAAGTCGGCTTTTTGCGTATGATCGAGTAAGTTGCCGGAGGTGTTAAGGAAGATCACGGCGGCGTATCGCGTCAAGGTGTCTTCATCGAACAGGGAGGCGTCGCGGGTGGTATCTACCTCGAATCCATATTCGATTCCCATCTCCTGTATGGCATTGATGGCAGCGGGTATAACTGCCTGGTGTTGATCTTTGTAGTGGGCAAATATCAATACTTTGGGTTTTCCCGGCCGGCATTTTTCACAGCTGCTGACGACAGTGCTGATGACCAGTAACAAAATAATGGTAACCAAACGATTCATAATGACGATTAGTTTTTGTTGTATGGCATGGGCATCCCTATCACTATAGGTGAGTATAGAGTGACCTGGCAAGACTTTTTACTATCCGCACAATGCGGTGTTGCTACTATTGCATATTACTTGTATGCCTAAAAAAGGATTGTTGATGAGCAGGTCCCGGGTGTGTAGGTATCACCAGGGCTTTAGTCTTGTTTTTACATCACATCTGAGCATTGCTACTTAACGTACCGGGGTACCAGTTATGTATACAGCATAAAAATATTTTCCTAGTTGTTAACTGAGCTATTCTAAAAATCAACCTTTTCCTCTGGCTGCAAGTTATTAAAACTTTTGCTAACTAAACCGTTTTAGCGTTGCCTTTTTTAGTAGCGCTAATCATTTGGCATTCTCAACAGAATTTATACGGGTACTTATATATCTTTGCTTTAATAGTATCAGTGACACTTATAAAGTAAACAGGGATGAACGATTGATTCGTTCATCCCTGTTTATGTTTTATTATTTGTATACTAATTCGACTATTTCGCCAGTAGTTGCAGGTATTTGAGACCTACGGGATGTTTTTCTTCCGGGTTGGCGGCATGTATTTTCAGGTACAGGTTGTGTGGCTTACCATCGGTCAGCGGTGTAAAGCTGATGGTTTTGGTATTGGGCACCTGTTGTTTGGCGCCGGGGCCGATGAGGGCTTCACCCAGTTTAGGGCCATCGGGTTGATCGAGGCGTGCTTCTACTATGTATCCAAACTTAGGTTCTTCGAGTATGAAGTAGATGATGTTGATGCCATTTACTTCTGTGAGGTCGAGGTCTTTGTACATTACCCATCCTTGTGCGGTGGGTATAACGTATTTCTCTCCTTCTACTTCTACAGCGGAGGCGCCATCGGCTTTATCGAAGTTTTCTGCATGGAGTTTAGCGTTGATAAGCTGAGCGGAAGCTGCGCCGGTGATTGGTTTGATGCCGGGGCCACCTTTGTCGGTGTAGCTGGCCAGGAGGTAGAATACGCCATTGTCTTTGAGTGGGTTGCCAACGGTGGGATCTATCTCTCCGGTGAGTGGCAGGGACGGTTGCCGTTGTTTGTCGCCGGTGAGGGAGAAGATATATTCTACGATCTGGTGCGCTTCGCCTTTGGATATGGTGGGGTGAGCGGCCATGGCGGTTTCGCCCCATACGCCGCCGCCACCTTGGATGATCTTATTGGCCAGGAAGTCGGGGGCTTTAGGGTCTTGTTTGTATCGTTCGGCTACCTGTACGAATGAGGGGCCGATGGATTTTTCGTTGAGTTTGTGACAGGTTTTACAGTCGCTGGATTCCATGATGTTTTTACCCGCGATGGCGCCGGAGATGATCTGGTGGCCTTGTGGCATGGCGGCTTTGTCGCGGCCTTCCACATATTCTGCTTTGATGTAGACGTTGGCCGGGTCGAGGTTACCAGCGGAGGAGGTACCATCTTCTTTATCATTGATATTTACGGTATAGTGAACACGTTTGCCCGGGAAGTAGAACATTTTATTGCCCTGGATATTGACGTTCACCTGAGGTGTTTCGTTGCCGGCGTAGATGGTGATGACGTTACTGCGGGTGCGGGCACCTTTATCATCGACCACTTCTACGGACACCTGGTATTCACCTGCGGTGGAGTAGGCGTATTCTATTTCGGGGGTATTGGTTTCTTTTTTGTTGCCATTGCCGAAGTACCAGAGGTATTTCAGTTTATCGCCATCGGGATCAGTGCCTTCGGCTTTGAGTTTGGCGGTGAAGGGCAGGCTACCGGTGAGCTTGTCTACGCTGATGGTGGCTATGGGGGGGCGGTTGCCGCCATTGTAGTCGATGCGGGACAGGCCGGCGTCGGCGTTTTTGCTGAACCATCCGCTACCATATTCGAGTACGTAGATACGGCCATCGGGGCCCATTTCCATATCGATGGGTGCGTTGAACTTGGTATGTTCCATGAACGGTTCCATTTTGGCGAAGTTGCCATCTTTGTCCATGGTTACGGCTTTGATCCATCCACGTACCCAATCGTAGATAAAGAATTTACCATTATAATAATCCGGGAAGCGGGTGGCTTGCGGATAGAATTCGGGGTAGTAGATGGGGCCTGCCATGGCATTACGGCCACCGCTGCCTACCTGAGGGAATTCTTTGGATTTGCCGTAGGGGTACCAGATGAATGCCGGTTGTGCGGGCGGCAGTTCTTTGAGGCCGGTGTTGTTACGGGAGCTATTAATAGGTTTGGCGGCATCGTAGGGGGGGCCGCTTTCGCCTGTTTCGTAGTTGTATTGGTGGTAGGCGTAGTTGTTACCAACGAACATGGGGTATCCGTAGTTACCTGGCTTTTTAGCCTGGTTTATTTCGTCGTATCCCATGGGTCCACGTTGTGGGTTGTCGTTGTTGGCATCGGGGCCTACTTCGCCCCAGTAGATGTAATTGGTCTTACGATCGACGGAGATGCGGTATGGGTTCCTGGTACCCATTACATAGATCTCGGGGCGGGTGTTGGGAGTGCCTGGTTTGAAGAGGTTACCTTCAGGGATGCTGTAGGAGCCATCTTCTTTCACGCGTATGCGGAGGATCTTACCACGGAGGTCGTTGGTATTGGCGGAGGAGCGGCGGCCATCGTACTGGAGGTGTCCGGGACGATCATCGGAGGGGCCGAAGCCGTTGCTACCATATTTCTGGCCAGGTTCGTCGAAAGGCGTGGAGTTATCTCCGGTGGTGAGATATAGCAATCCATCCTGGCCGAAGGCGATAGAGCCGCCGGTGTGGCAGCATATCTGGCGTTGGGAGTAGAGTTGCAATATCATCTGTTCGGACTTCAGATCGATCTGGTTGTTTTCGAATTTGAAGCGGGAGAGTCTGTTAACGGAGGTATCTACCGGAGAGTAATAGATGTATACGTAATGATTTTTGTCGAAGGCGGGATCGGCGGCGATGCCCAGTACGCCTTCTTCTGCATTGACGTTAGGGATATCTGTCTTGTAGTATACGTTGAGGAATCCTACTTGAGACAGGGCTTTGGTTTTGTTGTTGAAGAACATGATCTCACCGCGGCGTTGTGCAACGAGGACGCTGAGATCGGGCAGGATGGTCATTTCGGTGGGTTCGAAGAATTCGCCTGCTGTGAGTACGGTTTTGGTGAAACGGTTTTCGTCGGGTACGCGTTGAGTGGTTGCTTTGGCGTAGTCGAGTACTGCATTTTCGCCCATGGCGTATTTGATACCACCGAGGAGGTGTTTGATGAAGTTGGCTTCTGTGTAGCTTTCATCGGTGTGCCCAAGTTCGGTGTAGAAGGCGCGGCCGCCATCGAAGTCGTGGTACCAGCTGATGGGGTGGTTATCGCCCATGGAGCCGCCCTGGTAGGTTTTTTCATCTACGGAGAGGATGACCTTTGTGTCTTTGTTCAGGTTTCTGAAGTTGTACCATTCGTCGACATGTTCCCATTTTTCGGGGAGGCCGCTGGTGGCGGGGAACGTTTTATCCTTTATGATGAGGGATGCTTTGTGTACGCCTTCGGGGTGGTTGGCGAAGTAGGCACCTGCCAGTTGGCCGTACCAGGGCCAGTCGTATTCGGTGTCGGTGGCGGAGTGTACGCCTACGTACCCACCGCCGGCCTGGATATAGCGTTCGAAGTCGGCTTCCTGTACGTGGTTGAGTACATCGCCGGTGGTATTGAGGAATATTACGGCGGCGTAGTGTTGTAATGAGTCTTCGTTGAAGTAGGCGGCATTTTCGGTGGTATCTACTTCGAAGCCATTTTCGGCGCCCAGTTTCTGGACGGCTTTTATACCTGCGGGTATAGACGCGTGGCGGAAACCGGTGGTTTTGGAGAACACCAGAACTTTGGGTTTGCCTGGCCGGGTTTTGTTGCAGCTGCTGATGACAGTGCCCATTCCCAGCAATAACATCATCGTGATTAGATATCTCATGCTATCAGTTGGATTTACTGGTGGAATCTTTTTATTGGTGAATAATATTTCATGGTGTGATAAGTGCATAGTGTGTTAGCGTGCCAGTACTGTTTTTCCTGGTTTGCTCTGTTTGCGTTCTTTTCTGTCTTTATTTTTTTCGGTGCCCATGGCATAGCGGAGGCCACCGAGGATGTGTTGGAGGAAAGCAGGGTCTTTGTATGACTCTTGGGTATGGCCGAGGGCGGTATAGAAGGCGCGGCCGCCATCGAACTGGTGGTACCAGGCCATGGGGTGGTTATCGCCGTTTTTGCCACCCTGATAGGAACGTTCATCTATTTTGATGAGGACATGTGTATCGGCGTTGATGTCTTTAAAATTGTACCATTCGTCCCAACGTATCCAGCTGTTAGGCAGGTGTTGGGTAGCGGGATGGTTGTGGTCGATGACGAGGAGGGAGGCTTCTTGTTGTTTGGGATGGCTGGCGAACCAGGCGCCGGCCAGTTGGTTGTACCAAGGCCAGTCGTATTCTGTATCGGCGGCAGCATGGATGCCCATGTATCCCCCACCCTTCTGAATATATGACTGCATGGCCAGTTGTTGTGTGCTGTCGAGTACATCGCCGGTGGTATTAAAGAATAGTATGGCAGCGTATTGGGACAAGTTGGCGGAGGTGAATGCAGTAGCGTCTTCTGTGGTATCGACGGTGAAGTTATTTTCATTTCCCAGTTTGATGAGTGCTTCTTTACCTGAGGGAATGCAATCGTGCCGGAAGCCTGTTGTTTTGGAGAACACCAATACTTTGGGTTGGGATTTGGATTGCGCCATTGTGGTGAATGGGGACAGGGAGCAAGCTACCAGGAAGGAGAGTGTGTATTTTTTGATCCGGGAGAACATCATGTTGAGGATAAGCTGTTTTAAAGCGAAAAGCACCGTTTGTTTGCGGTGCTTTTCAAGAAGTTACTATAGCTCATTAGAGGGTACGTATCTTGATATTGCGATACGATACTTTATCTCCATGGTCCTGGAGGGCGATATGTCCTTTAGGGAAGGTGCCGAATCCAGACCAGGTTTTGAATTTGCTGTTAGTTACGAGTTCTTTCCATTCGTCAGTGCCTATGGTTGTTTCTACTGTTTTCACGCCATTGAGCCAGAAGGTAAGGTGGCCATCTTTTTTCTGAATTTTGGCTACGTTCCATTCGCCGACGGGTTTGGCGGCGGCTTGGGTAGATTTTTTCAGGTCGTAGAGGTCGCCGGAGTTATGTTTAGTGATTTTACCATCGGGATGTTTGGCATCGTCGAGCACCTGCATTTCAGGGCCGGTGAGGTAAGTAGCTTTATACTTAGGGTCTTCGCTTACGCCGAAGATGATACCGCTGTTACCACCTTCTGATATTTTCCATTCGAGGGAGAGTTCGTAGTTTTCGTATTCGCCATCGGTTACGAGGTCGCCGCCCGGGGCGCCATTTTTCTTTTGTTCCGGATCGAGTACGAGGGCGCCATCGATGATTTGCCAGGCGGGGCTGGCTTCAGACTTTTGGAAGGTATGCCAGCCTTTGGTGGTTTTGCCATCGAACAGCAGTTGCCAGCCCGCTTTTTTTTCTTTAGCGGAGAGGGTATTAGCCTGTTGGGCGGATGCGGTGCCCGAAGCGAGCAATGTGCCGATAGCCATTGCTGAGAATATAAAACGCTTCATCATGGTTATAATTTTAGCATTAGTGTCAATGTTACGTCGCTGCTGTGTTGGTGGATGCGCTGTTACGGTGATTATTTACCGACGGACAGGATGTATTTCACCATTTCTTTTGCGTCGTCTTTGGAGATATCCGGATGAGGCAGCATGGCTACTTCTCCCCAGTTACCGCTACCACCTTTGATCACTTTATCGGCGAGCATGTCGATATTTTTGTCGTTGGTTTCGTACTTGGCGGCTACGTCTTTATAGGCGGGACCTACGAGTTTCATTTCTTCTTTGTGGCAGGTTTTGCAATCTTTTTGGGAGATGAGTTCTTCTCCTTTTGATTTGGTGGCGCCACCGCCGCTTACCATGGAATTATCAGCAGCAGGCGTTGTTTCTGTTTCGCTTTTAGCCTGTTCTGCTTTTTTGTCACCGCCACCACAAGCGGCGAAGAATACAGCACTTACCATCACCGGCATCAAGAATCGCTTTCTCATTTTGTTTGTTATTGGTTTGTGTTAAATTTAAGTTGATCCCCGAAAATGTCAAGATATAAAAAGTATCTGATAAAACGTTTTAGTAAAGGATAGACGGTGATAAACTGTCTGGTTTACAATCCTAACACTTTTTTATTAAAAGTTTGGTCTGCGCCGGTTCCGGCGAAGTCATCAAAAGCTTTATCGGTAACGCGGATGATATGGTCTTTGATGAAGGGGGCGCCTTCGCGTGCGCCATCTTCGGGATGTTTCATGCAGCATTCCCATTCGAGTACGGCCCATCCATCGAAGCCATATTGTGTGAGTTTGCTGAATACGCCTTTGAAGTTCACCTGTCCATCGCCGAGGGATCTGAATCTACCGGGGCGATCTATCCAGGACTGATAACCGCCGTAGACGCCGGAGCGGCCTGTTGGGTTGAATTCGGCATCTTTCACGTGGAAAGCTTTGATTCTTTCGTGGTAGATATCGATATATGCCAGGTAGTCGATGCATTGCAGGACGAGGTGGCTTGGATCGTAGAGGAGGTTGGCTCTTTTGTGGTTGTTGGTAGCTTCGAGGAATCGTTCGTAGGAGACGCCATCGTGGAGGTCTTCTCCGGGGTGGATTTCGTAGCAGAGGTCAACGCCTTGTTCGTCGAATTCGTTGAGGATGGGGAGCCAGCGGTTGGCCAGTTCTTTGAAACCTGTTTCGACGAGGCCTGCCGGGCGTTGGGGCCAGGGGTATACGGTATGCCAGAGGAGGGAGCCGGAGAAGGTAGCGTGGGCGTTGAGGCCCAGGTTTCTGCTGGCTTTGGCGGCGTATTTAAGTTGGTTAACGGCCCATTCCTGGCGGGCGGCGGTGTTACCTCTTTTATCGGCGGGGGCGAAACCATCGAAGAGGTCGTTGTAGGCTGGGTGAACGGCTACTAGTTGTCCCTGGAGGTGGGTGGAGAGTTCGGTGATCTCCAGTCCTGCTTCGTTAACGATCCCTTTTATTTCGTCGGCATATGTTTTACTTTCTGCTGCTTTTTGGAGGTCGATGAAGCTGCTGATCCAGGTGGGTATTTGCACGCCTTTGAATCCCAGGGTGGCTGCCCATTGGCAGATGCTTTTCAGGCTATTGAAGGGGGCGTTATCGCCGGCGAATTGTGCCAGGAATATGCCCGGTCCTTTGATTGTTTTCATGATCTTACGCTCTTGTTTATGCGCAGGCCATCTTTTGTGGGGATTTGCCTGCGGCGCTACACAAATAATCCTAGATGGTGAAGGCGGTCCACTTTTGTTCGCTCTGGGAGGATTTCACGACGTTGTCGATGAAAGCCATTCCTCTGATGCCTTCTTCTACGCCCGGGAAGTCGAGCATTTCGGGGGTAGGTTGCTGGCCATCGATTTTGGCCATGAGGGTGAGGGCGAAGTTGCGGTAGAGGTTACCGAAAGCTTCGAGGTAGCCTTCGGGGTGGCCTCCGGGGGTGCGGGTGTTGTGAACGGCGAAGCTGGATTGGTATCCGCCGTAGTTGCCACCGGCGCGATATATTTCGGTGGGTTTATCGAGCCATTTTACCAGGAGGGTATTGGGTTCGTGTTGTGCCCATTCGAGTCCACCTTTTTCTCCATATACTCTTATTTTGAGTGCATTTTCTTCGCCGGCGGCTACCTGTGATGCCATGAGGACGCCAGCGGCGCCGTTGTCGAATCGGAGGAGGACGGCCCCATCATCATCGAGGGCGCGGCCGGGGACGAGGATATTGAGGTCGGCGCACATTTTTTCTATTTTGGCGCCGGAGATGTATTCTGCGAGGTTAGCGGCATGGGTACCGATGTCGCCCATTGCGCCGCTTTTGCCGGAGCGTTTGGGATCGGTTCTCCAGGCGGCCTGGGCGTTTCCTTCTTTTTCGCTCAGTTTGCTCAGCCAACCCTGGGGGTATTCTACCCATACTTTGCGGATCTGGCCGAGGGCACCCTCTTTTACCATCTGGCGGGCCTGTTTTACCAGGGGATAGCCGGTATATGTGTGTGTGAGCAGGAGGGTTTTGCCTGTCTGTTCTACTTTTTCTTTGAGTTGTTTGGCTTCATCGAGGGTGAAGGTGATGGGTTTTTCGATCACGATATTAAACCCTTTATCGAGGGCCATCATAGCCGGTTCGAAGTGAGCGAAGTTGGGTGTAACGATGGTGATGAAGTCGAGTCTTTCCGATTCGGGCATTGCGGCTTCTTTTTCCAGCATGGTTTTGAAGTCGGTGTAGGTGCGATTTGGATCGAGGAACAGTGCTTCGCCGGAAGCGACAGCGACTTCGGGGTTGATGCTTAATGCGCCCGCTTTCAATTCAACCAGGCCGTCCATATTGGCGGCGATGCGATGGATGGCACCGATGAAGGCATCTTTGCCGCCACCGATCATTCCCATTCTTAACTTACGATTCATATGGCTATCAATTTATGCTTGACTTACTATTTATATTTTTTTTCGCAGCCATTGTCTGTGGAACTACCAGACGGCCTAATAACGTGGAATTATACTTGTTATGTTAGTGAAACTTACTCACCGCGATTCAAACCTTTAAATTTATAAAAAGTATTTTCATATTTCCCTCTTTTTGTGCAAGGAAGCTGGATTTTTATTAAAAAAATCACGTAAACGTATACGCAGGTATCCGATTATGCGGGTGGCGGTACGAATGGTAAAATAGCATCATTTTGAGTGATATTGTGTGAGCTACGCCTATGGGCGGCAATTTACTAAGTAATTGGTTAACATCCACTTGCAAAGGAATGGATTAATTGCCAATAGGGCTAGCTTATAGGCTGGTTATACGAATGCTATAGGAATGTTATAGGAGAACTATAGGAGGAAAAACGGCAAGTTGTCGAGCACTGATATTATTTAATCCGGCGGGGTTGCCGTGGGATTGCATGGAGGCGGTATTAAATTAGTTCTTTTTTTGCCAGTAGGAATTGAGTGGTGGAATATGTAATTATAATGGGTGGTTAAATTGTTTTTAATGCCCGGAAATGCTTTCTTTGCCTGCACATTGGCAATATTCAGTTAAATTTGCTATTCCCGGACTGCCAGCTTGGCACCTGATCATAAAAATGCATAATATTTGACCGTATAGCTTATGCTGTCCGGGGATCGGGTCCGGGTGTTATAGTTATCACCGCTACACCAAATTGTTGTGCGGTTTCAGCAAACCGTAATTCGTAATTGATAATACATAATTGAACATGTTAGGTTTTTTAACAAAGCTTTTCGGAGGGCATAAGTCCGACAGAGATATCAGGACGATCCAGCCCATGGTGAAGCAGATAAACGAGGAGTACAGTAAACTGCAGTCCCTGCCTATCGATACGCTCCGCAACAAAACCCAGGAATTTCGTCAGCGTATACAAGCGCATCTTGCTGCTATTGATGCGGAGATAGCTACGCAGCAGCAGCAGGCGGATGATACGGAAGATGTGGCGGTGAAGGAGTCTGTATACCAGGAGATTGATAAGCTAAAGAAAGACCGAGACAAACAAACTGAAGATATTCTTGAGCAGCTGTTACCGGAGGCATTTGCGGTGGTGAAGGAGACGGCTCGCCGGTTGTCGGAGTCGTCGCAGATTACGGCGACGGCTACGGAGCTGGATCGTCAGCTGGCAGTTCGCAAGCCTTACCTGCGTATAGAAGGTGACAAAGTGACGTGGAACAATCGCTGGCAAGCGGCTGGCAATGAGGTGACCTGGAACATGGTGCATTATGATGTGCAGTTGATCGGTGGTACGGTATTGCACCAGGGTAAGATTGCGGAGATGGCAACGGGTGAGGGTAAGACGCTGGTGTCTACCTTACCTGCTTATTTGAACGCGTTGGCCGGGCAGGGTGTTCACATTGTAACGGTGAATGATTACCTGGCTCGACGTGACTCTGAGTGGAACGGACCTTTGTTTGAGTTCCTGGGTATTACGGTGGATTGTATTGATAAGCATCAGCCTAACTCTGCGGAGCGTCGCAATGCTTATTTAGCGGATATCACTTACGGGACGAATAACGAATTTGGTTTTGACTACCTGCGTGACAACATGGTGCATAATCCGGAGGAGATGGTGCAACGTAAGCATCACTATGCGATGGTGGATGAGGTGGACAGTGTGTTGATCGATGATGCGCGTACGCCGTTGATCATTTCGGGTCCTATCCCCCGTGGTGAGGAGCAGGAGTTCCATATTCTGAAGCCGCGTATACAGCGCCTGGTGGATGCGCAGAAGAAGGTGACGCATCAGTACCTGCTGGAAGCTAAGAAGCTGATTGGCGAGGGGAAGGATGATCCGAAGACGGGTGGATTGGCTTTGATGCGTGCATGGCGAGGTCTTCCCAAGAGCAGTGCGTTGATCAAATACCTAAGTGAGCCAGGTATCAAGGTATTGTTACAGAAAGCAGAAAACTACTACCTCGCTGACCAGCAGCGTGAGATGCCGAAGGTGGACGAGGAGTTGTATTTCCATATTGACGAGAAGAATAACAGTGTAGACCTGACTGAAAAGGGTATTGCGCTGATCACACAAGCGGGTGAGGATCCTAACTTCTTCATCATGCCGGATGTGGGTAGCGAGATCGCGGAGATCGAGCGTCAGGTGGGTACTCCGGAGGAGAAGCTACACCGGAAGGATCAGTTATTGCAGGAATTTGCGATCAAGTCGGACCGTATTCACTCTGTGCAGCAGTTGTTGAAAGCGTATACATTGTTTGAGAATGATGTGGAGTATGTGGTGATGGATGGTAAGGTGAAGATCGTGGATGAGCAGACTGGTCGTATTTTGGAGGGCCGTCGTTATTCTGACGGGTTGCACCAGGCGATCGAGGCGAAGGAGAATGTGAAGGTAGAGGCGGCTACGCAGACTTTTGCTACGGTGACTTTGCAGAACTACTTCCGTATGTATCATAAGCTGGCTGGTATGACTGGTACGGCGGTAACGGAAGCCGGTGAGTTCTGGGAGATCTATAAGCTGGATGTGGTGACGATCCCGACCAACCTGCCTATTACGCGTAAGGATGCGGAGGACCTGGTGTACAAGACCAAGCGTGATAAATATAAGGCGGTGATCGAAGAGGTGAAGCAATTGCAGGCACAAGGGCGTCCGGTACTGGTGGGTACTACCTCTGTAGAGGTGTCTGAGTTACTCGGTAAGATGCTGACTTTTGAGAAGATCCCTCACAATGTATTGAATGCGAAGCAGCACGCCCGTGAGGCGCAGATCGTTGCGGAAGCGGGTATGAGCGGTGCGGTGACCATTGCTACCAACATGGCGGGTCGTGGTACGGATATCAAACTCGGGCCTGGTGTGAAAGAAGCGGGTGGTCTTGCGATCATTGGTACGGAGCGTCACGAAAGCCGTCGTGTAGACCGGCAGTTGCGAGGTCGTGCGGGACGTCAGGGAGACCCCGGTAGTTCCCAGTTCTTTGTATCCCTGGAGGATGATCTGATGCGTATGTTCGGTTCTGACCGTATTGCATCGCTGATGGACCGTATGGGTTATAAGGAGGGCGAGGTGATACAGCACAGTATGATCACCCGTTCTATTGAGCGTGCGCAGAAGAAGGTAGAGGAAAATAACTTTGGTATCCGTAAGCGGCTGCTAGAGTATGATGATGTGATGAACAAGCAGCGTACGGTGATCTACAGTAAACGTAACCATGCTTTGTTCGGCGATCGTCTGGCGATCGATATTGACAATGCCTTTTATGATGTAGCGGAGAGTATCATTACTACGCACCGTGAGTCTGGCGATTATGAGGCATTCAAGATGGATGTGATCATGCATTTCTCTGTGGATTCAGATATTGCTCCGGAGGAGCTGGCGAAAGGTGATCTTTCTGCGATGTCTACCCGTCTGTATCACCAGGCGAAGTCGGCTTACGAGCGTAAGGGTGCTGATCTGACGGCTAATACCCTTCCTGTGATCAAACAGATCCAGCAGGAGCAGGGCCATCATATAGAGAACATCTCTATTCCATTTACTGACGGTAAGAAGGGTATCAATGTACTGGCTAACCTGCAGAAGGTGGTAGCGACAGAAGGTAAGGAGACATTACATGCGCTGGAGCGCAGCATTACGCTGGCGTTGATCGATGAGTCCTGGAAGGAGCATCTGCGTGCGATGGATGATCTGAAACAGTCTGTACAGAGTGCGGTATATGAACAAAAAGATCCGTTGTTGATCTATAAGTTCGAGGCCTTCAACCTGTTCAAGCAGATGGACGGTGATACCAGTCGTGAGATCGTATCGTTCCTATGTAAGTCGGGTATACCGGTGAGCCAGGATGAGCGTCAGCAGGAGGAGCAGTTACAGATCCGGGAGGGGCATGAGGAGAAGACGGACATGAGCGGTATGCGTGCCAGTCACCAGGAGTTTGACACAGCGCCTGTAGTGAATAACGGTCATGTTGTACCTGAGGAGGAGCTGGACTTTGGTGCGCAGGCGGAAGCGGTGCGTCAGGACCCGGTACGTGTAGGCCCTAAGGTGGGACGTAACGATCCTTGTCCTTGTGGTAGTGGTAAGAAGTACAAACAATGTCACGGTAAGGACTTATAGTCTTTACGTGTAAGGATAAAAAAAGCGCGGTATCGGATGATACCGCGCTTTTTTATTGGTGAATGTCTGTGATTATATTTTTTTGAACACGACGATGCCGTTGTGTCCACCGAATCCGAAGGTATTGCTCATGGCTACTTTCACTTCTTTTTCGATGGCCTGGCCGGTGAGTATTTGCAAGCCGGCGGGTATTTGCGGATCGAGGTTGGTGGTGTTAATGGTGGGCGGGATGATATTGTTTTCCACAGCTTTTATGCAGGCGATGGCCTCTATGGCGCCGGCGGCGCCGAGGAGGTGTCCTGTCATGGATTTGGTGGCGCTGATGGTGAGGTGTGCAGGAGCGTTGCCGAACAGTTTGGTAACGGCAGCGACTTCGCTCAGGTCGCCAACTGGCGTGGAGGTAGCATGTGTGTTGAGGTAGTCTACTTCTTCTTTGTTGATACCTGCATCTTTAAGCGCGAACACCATGGCCTGATAGGCGCCGAGGCCTTCGGGGTGGGTGGCGGTCATGTGGTAAGCGTCGGCGGTCATGGCGGCGCCTACTACTTCTGCGTAGATGTGGGCGCCTCTGGCTTTGGCATGTTCGTATTCTTCGAGTACGAGTGCGCCGGCGCCTTCCCCCATTACGAAGCCATCTCTATCTACGTCGAAGGGACGGGAAGCGGAGGCGGGGTCATCGTTGCGGGTGGACATGGCTTTCATGGCGCAGAATCCGCCTACGGAGGCTTCTGTGATGGGAGCTTCGGAGCCACCGGTGATGATCACTTTGGCTTTACCCCAGCGGATGTAGTTAAAGGCATCCATGATGGCGGTATTGGAAGTTGCGCAAGCGGAGACGGTAGTATAGTTGATGCCCATGAGGCCGTACCTCATGGAGATCATTCCGGAGGCCATGTTGGCGATGAGTTTTGGTACGAAGAAGGGGCTGAACCTGGGGTTATAGTTGCCCAGGGTATATTCTTTCACTTGTTCTTCAAAGGTTTGCATGCCACCCTGGCCGGTGCCCCAGATGACGCCGGTATCGAATGGGTCCATAGCTTTGAAGTCGAGTCCAGCGTCCTTTACGGCCTGGTCGGTGACAACGAGGGCGTATTGAGTGAATGGATCAGTCCTTTTCAGGTCGTTCCTATCCAGCAAGGTGGTGGCGTCGTATCCTTTCAGTTCGCAGGCGAACTGAGTACGGAACCGGCTTGCATCGAAGCGAGTGATGGTGGCGGCACCGCTTTTGCCTGCTTTCAAGGCATCCCAGTAGGTAGCGACCTCATTGCCGATAGGCGTGAGTGCTCCCATACCGGTTACAACTACTCTTTTCATAGAACTTGTTTACTGTTGATAACTAATGCAGTGAATAATTAAGTCAGATCTTTTATAAGCTGTTGTTTCACCCGGGAGAAGATGTGTTTGCCTACTACTCGTGACAGCTGCAGTGCTGCCAGGAGGTTAGACATGACCATGTAGGCGCGGTCCTGAGCGTCTCCTTGGAAGTGAAAGTAATTGTTTTTCCGGCCATTTTCCAGGCAGTTCGCGACCCAGTCAATGATAATATTACCCATTTCCTTCAGTTTGAGCTGCATTTCCGGGGAAAGGGTGATATAATCCGGGGAGAGGGCGCCCATGAGGCATAAGAGCCCTTCTTCTTTATTCCGGCGGCCGTAGGCATCGATGAACAATCGAAGTTGTTGATCTTCTGGTAATTTAGCCCATTTGCGGCGATTTTCCTCTTGTGCTGCGATGGTTTGATCGATGACGCTGATGCCGAGGGCATCTTTGGTTTGGAAATGATAATGGATGGCGGCATTTTTAACCTGGAGTGGGTCCGCTATATCTTTATAGCTGAACGCATTGTATCCTCTTGAGCGGATCAGTTGGTCGGCCAGTACTATTATCTTATCCTTGGTATCGCTCATCTGCAAACATTCAGGCATCAAAAGTACTTACTTACCAGTAAGTAACCAAATATGATATGATTTGGTGTACTTTCGTTTTTTGAAAAAACCATTCAGAAATGGCAATCAACAGATATATAGATCATACGATATTAAAGCCGACGAGTACCCTGGAGGATATCAAGCAACTCTGTATGGAGGCGGTGGAATACGAATTTGCGGCGGTGTGTGTGCCCCCACCTTTTGTAAAGATGGCAAAGAATTTTCTGCATGCGACGACGACGAAGGTGGCGACGGTGATCGGGTTTCCGTTTGGTTATTCGGCGATAGAGGCGAAGGTAGCGGAGGCGGTGCTGGCGATCGTGGACGGTGCGGACGAGATAGATATGGTGGCGAGCCTGCTCGCTATCCGTAATAATGACTGGGCTTACCTGGAGAAGGAGATTGCGACGATATTACCGATCATCCGGAATAAGCAGAAGGTATTGAAGGTGATCATTGAAAGTGGCATATTATTGGAGGAAGAGATTATTCAGTGTTGTGCGTTGTATGGCAGGTATGGGGTAGATTTTGTAAAGACCTCTACTGGCTATGCGGAGCACGGGGCTACAGTGGAGGCGGTGCGGTTGATGCGGCGGGAGTTGCCGGCGAATATACAGATCAAAGCGTCCGGTGGTATTCGTACCTTTGCTTTTGCGAGTGAGCTGCTGGCGGCCGGGGCGACCAGATTGGGATGCAGTGCGAGTGTAAAGATCATGCAAGAGGCCGGGGTGCAGGGCAATACACCTGCGAAGGAAGGAGATATTTCTAACTATTAAACATACCAATGAAGAAATTATTCGGTCTGTTAGCCTGTCTGCTAATAGGAGGGCTGGCGATGGCACAGGAGCACACGATGGCGATGAATACCAATACGGTGCGGGTTGTCAAGGACAGCCGTATTGATATCCTGATCAAGAAACAGATCTACATCAATACGCTGGCGATTCGTAACCAGCAGGGGTTCCGTGTGCAGGTGATTACGACGAACAAGCGTAATGAAGCTAACGAGGTGAAGGCCCGTGTAATGCAATTGTATCCTGATTACCGTACATACATTGATTATCAGGCGCCTTATTTCAAGGTGCGGGTAGGTGATTTCAAGACGAGGGAAGAAGCGGGCGAGTTGCGTGAGCGGCTGACGGGCTTGTTTCCCGGCGGCGTGTTTGTAGTGCCTGCCATTATCAATGTTTCCCTGAGTAAAGAATCAACGAATGAAGACTCGTATTAAAGACCTGGCGGTGCAATATGCGCCGGAATCTATTGCCATCAGACACCACATACATTCCCATCCCGAATTATCTTTCCAGGAACATGAGACATCGGCATTCATACAGCGTAAGCTGGATGAATACGGTATCCCCTATACGGCTGGTGTGGCCGGTACGGGCATCGTAGCCCTTATCAAGGGTAACCACCCGGATAGCCGGGTGGTAGCGATCCGTGCGGACATTGATGCGTTGCCTATTACGGAGGCCAACGAGGTACCCTATAAATCGCAGCATGCCGGTGTGATGCATGCCTGCGGGCATGATGTACATACGACCTGTGTGCTGGGAGCTGCCCGCATCTTACAGGAGTTAAAAGCGGAGTGGGAAGGTACGGTGAAGGTTATTTTTCAGCCTGGGGAGGAAAAACATCCTGGGGGAGCGAGCCTGATGATACAGGAAGGCGTACTGGATAATCCGCGGCCGGAGAAGATATTGGGTTTGCATGTGCAACCGAATATGGAGACGGGACTGGTCGGTTTCCGTGCCGGGCAGTATATGGCTAGTGCGGATGAGATCTATATTACGATCAGGGGTAAGGGAGGCCATGCTGCGGCGCCCCACCTGACGGTAGATACGATACTGGTGGCCTCTCACCTGGTGGTGAGCTTACAGCAGATCATCAGCCGTAACAACAATCCGTTTACGCCATCGGTATTATCTATCTGTGCATTCAACGGCGGCTATACGACGAATGTGATTCCCAGCGAGGTGAAGTTGATGGGTACGTTCAGAGCGATGGACGAGACCTGGCGGTTCAAGGCGCATGCGTTGATCAAAAAGCAGGCGACGGAGCTGGTGCATGCGATGGGTGCGGATATTGACATTGAGATATTGGTAGGATATCCTTGTTTGTATAATAATGAGACGGTGACGGCGGAAGCGCGTAGTTTGGCAACGGAGTATATGGGAGAAGCTCATGTGGTGGATACGGAGGTGCGTATGGGAGCGGAGGATTTTGCATTTTACAGCCAGATCATCCCGGCATGTTTCTTCCGTTTGGGTACTGGCAATGTGGAGAAGGGTATTACTTCCGGTGTACATACGCCGACCTTTGATGTAGATGAAGGTGCGATTGCGCACGGTATAGGTACGATGGCTTACCTGGCGATGCATATTTGATTCTGGCCTTATAAAAAGATTAAGGGCTGTCTTCCTGTGGGAGACAGCCCTTTTTATATGTAGCCGAATCATCTGTATGCGGGGGATTAAGCGCCCATTTCCGGATAGAGTTCGAACTGGTTCATGAAGGTGTTTACTTCGCCACGGATCCTGGTGATGTTGGTATCGTTGTCTGCATCCATGAGCAGTTCGTCGATCCATTCTACGATCTGGGCCATTTGGTTTTCCTGGAGGCCGCGGGTGGTGATGGCGGGAACACCGATACGTATACCGGAGGTAACGAAAGCGGATTTATCGTCGAAGGGCACCATGTTTTTGTTAACGGTGATGTCTGCTTTAACGAGCGTTTGTTCTGCTTTTTTACCGGAGATATTTTTATTGCGCAGGTCGATGAGCATGAGGTGGTTTTCGGTACCGCCCGATACGATTTGGTATCCTTTGTCGATGAAGGCTTTGGCCATTGCCTGAGCGTTGGTCTGTACTTGTTTGGCGTACTGGGTATATTCGTCGGAGAGGATCTCGAAGAAGGAGATGGCTTTGGCGGCGATCACGTGTTCGAGGGGTCCGCCCTGGATACCTGGGAATACGGCGGTATCGATGAGGGAGCTCATCATGCGGATTTCGCCTTTAGGGGTTTTGAGGCCGAAAGGATTTTCGAAATCTTTGTGCATGAGGATGAGGCCACCACGTGGGCCGCGGAGTGTTTTGTGGGTGGTAGTGGTTACGAAGTGGCAATGTTCGAATGGTGAGTTGAGCAATCCTTTGGCGATGAGGCCGGCGGGGTGAGCGATATCAGCCATTACGAAGGCGCCGATCTGGTCGGCGATGGCGCGGATGCGTTTATAGTCCCAGTCGCGGCTGTAGGCGGAAGCACCACAAATGATTACTTTGGGTTTTTCCTGCAGGGCGATCTGTTCCATTTTATCATATTCGATGAGGCCGGTCTCTTTGTTTACGCCATAGAAGTGGGGTTCATAGAGTTTACCGGAGTAGTTTACAGCAGCGCCATGTGTGAGGTGTCCACCCATGCTGAGATCGAGGCCCAGTATTTTGTCTCCTGGCTGCAGGATAGCAAGCATTACTGCGGCGTTAGCTTGTGCGCCGGAGTGGGGTTGTACGTTGGCATATTCTACACCAAAGATCTCTTTAGCACGATCTATGGCTAATTGTTCACTGAGGTCGACAACTTCACAGCCACCATAATATCTTCTGCCCGGGTATCCTTCTGCGTATTTGTTGGTCATCACATTTCCCATCGCTTGCATTACCTGATAGCTGGTAAAGTTTTCGGAGGCGATCAATTCAATGCCATGGCGCTGACGCTGCAATTCCTGGCGGATAATATCGAATATTTGCTGATCTCTTTGCATGTGCTGTAAAAATTTGACGCAAAAATAAAGGAAAGCGGTATGAAATGCAATGCAGGGATGATTACAATTTTGTGAGGAATAGTAAAAAATCGGTTGCAATGGTCGGTTTATAATTTTGTGTTACCTTCACGCCTCGGGTTTTGTGCCCGGGAATTCGATCTGATATGCGAATCCGTCGTGCAGCGCGGTGACAATAAGCAATCGGCCATTCGGCCAAGCAACACCAAGGGATGGTGTACGAAGTAAGGACGGGATTCTATTTTAAAACAGCAATTACTTCATGAAAGCAATTATACCAGTAGCCGGTGCGGGCACCAAGCTACGACCACATACATATACACAACCGAAAGCGCTCATACCATTAGCCGGCAGAACGATACTAAGTATTATTATTGATCAGTTAGTAGAAGCGGGTATTAAGGAGTTTGTGTTTGTGGTAGGCTACCTGGGAGAGAAGATCCAGCATTATGTGGAGCAAAAGTATCCGGGACTGACCTGTCATTTTGTGCATCAGAACAGTCGGGAAGGTACGGGACATGCGATATTGTTAACGCGTGATATAGTGCAGGAGGATGAGATATTGATCGTATTGGGGGATACTATTTGTGAGTGTAACTTCCGGGAGCTGATCGATTCGCCGGTGTCGTTGTTGGGGGTTAAGAAGGTGGATGATCCCCGTAATTTCGGGGTAGCGGAGCTGAATGGTAACGGGGAGATCACGCGGGTGGTGGAGAAGCCACAGATACCGAAATCTAACCTGGCGCTGGTAGGGTTGTACAAGGTGAAGGAGTCGAAGCAGTTGTATGAATGTCTGCAGCGTAATATAGATCAGCGAATTAAGTCGCATGATGAGTTTCAGCTGACGGATGCGTTGGAGTGTATGATAGAGCACGGGGTGCGGTTCAATTCGTTCAAGGTGAGCAACTGGTTTGATTGCGGTCGTAAGGATACTTTGCTGGAGACGAATGCTATTTTACTGAAGAAGTATAAGTTGGCCAACAATCCGGTGTTGCCCTATGAAAATACGATCATCATCCCGCCGGTAAGTATAGGGGAAGGTTGTAATATTAAGAATTCGATCATAGGACCTAATGTGGCGATCGGCGATAATACGGTGGTGAATTATTCGATTGTGAAGGATTCTATCATTGGTTCGTTCAGTAACTTGTACGAGGTGGTATTGAAGTCGTCGCTGATCGGTAGTGATGCGAATATACGCGGGCTTAGTCAGAGCCTGAATATAGGTGATAATACGGAGATAGACCTGGGATAGACCTAGGATAGTCCGGGGATAGTCCGGGGATAGTCCGGGGATAGTCCGGGGATAGGATATTTTAAAAAGGCACGCCGATCAGAACGGCGTGCCTTTTTAAATTTAGTTCTTTTTAACGGCCCAGCGGAGGGCTTCTTTGAAGGTGATCTTTTTACCATACATGAGGATACCGGTGCGATAGATCTTACCAGCCAGCCAGGTGGTGAGCAGGAATCCGGCTACCAGCAGCAGCATAGACAGTCCCAGTTGCCAGTAGGTGACGGTACCCGGTACGCCGTACGGGAGCCTGGCCATCATGACCATTGGGGAGGTGAACGGGATGATGCTACCCCATACGGCCAGGGGGCTATCCGGATTCTGAACGGAAGTGATCATGATCATGATACCTATGATGATCGGCAATGTGATGGGGAATGTAAGTCCCTGTACGTCGCTGGCATCTTCATTTACGAGGCTGCCTACGGCGGCGAACAATGCGGAGTAAAAGAGATATCCACCCAGGAAATAGAAGATAAAGCAGCTAATGATGAGGGTCCAGTTGACGCTGTCTATGAGGTAGGATACTTTTTCTATGGCTTCTACCATGGCGGAGTTGTTGGCAGCGGCGGTCTGGGCGACATTAGCCTGGCTGGCTGCCTGTAGTACTTCGGGAGAAATAAACAACGGCAGTAGTAGTTGCAATGCAACAATCAGGATGCCCCATATCATGAATTGCAATAGTCCTACGGCAGCGATACCGACGATCTTACCCATCATGAGTTGGAAAGGTTTGACGCTGGACATTACGACCTCTGCGATGCGGCTGACTTTTTCTTCCATGACACCTCTCATTACGGACATACCGAAGATCATGAGGATGATATAGATGATAAAGCCGGATATATATCCTACGATATAGGCGATGGCGGAGTTCCCCTTCTTTTTTTCTTCGCCGCCGGCGCGGAAGTCGATATTTACTTCGGCGCGGGTCTGTTCGAGTTTGTCGTGATCGATGCCGGCTTTTTCCATACGTCTGTCGCGGATGACATCGTTGACGCCGCGGGTGAGTACGCCTTCGATGGTGATGCTTACCTGTCCGCTGCTATAGTAGGCAATACCACTGGGGCGCTCTATGTTAATGCCGGGGATATATAGTACGCCGGCGTAACCATATTCGGGATAATTTGTTTTGAAGGTATCTATACCGGCATGTACGAATTTGAAGTAGAGGCCTTTTTTATCGGCGAGATGGCCGGCGAACAGGCCACTGTCGTCGATGACGGCGATGCGTTTATTTTCTTCGCCTTTGGAGGCGATCAGTATGGGAACGATGATTAAGCCAGCGAAGAAGATAGGGATGAGTATTGTGAGTATGAGAAAGCTTTTTTTTCTGACGCGGGTCAGGAACTCTCGTTTTATAATAAGCCAGATCTTGTCCATGTAAATGATTTTGTAACTACTGTTGAATGATAATGCAACCGGATATTCACTACGCGGTTTGTTGCGTTAGTGTGCTATTCATTTTTTGCACCTGGGTGATGAATACTTCGTTGATGGTAGGGAGTATTTCTTCGAAGAAGGTAATAGGAATATCGTGGTGGATGAAGTGGGCGAGTACATCGTTGGTACGGCTGTCTTCATTGAGTTTTACGGTATAGGAGAGGCCTTCCTGTTTGACGATAGAGAAGTGGTGGGTGGCCATTTGCGCGAAGTTGGGCAAGGTCCCAACATCTATGCGATAGAGATGTTGTTTAAAGCTTTGGCGGATTTCTTTTACGGAGCCATCGAGTATTTTATGGCCCTGATTGACCAGTATGATGTGATCGCATATTTCTTCTACCTGTTCCATGCGGTGGGTGGAGAAGATGATGGTGGTTCCTTTGCGGCACAGGTCGAATATTTCCTCTTTGATGAGGTTGGAATTGATTGGGTCGAGGCCGGAGAAGGGTTCGTCGAGGATGAGCAGTTTGGGTTCGTGGAGGACGGTGGCGATGAACTGTACTTTTTGTTGCATGCCTTTGCTTAGTTCTTCGATCTTTTTGTTGGTCCAGCTACCGATTTCCATTTTATCGAACCAGTATTTTACTTTTTTCTTAGCTTCTATAGAGGAGAGGCCTTTGAGTTGGGCGAGGTAGCGTACTTGTTCGCCTACTTTCATCTTTTTGTACAATCCTCTTTCTTCGGGCATGTATCCGATGTTGCGGGTATCGTTGAGGGCATTGAATGGTCTGCCATCGAACAATATTTCGCCTTCATCGGGATAGAATATGCCGGTGATCATACGTAGCAAGGTGGTTTTGCCGGCGCCATTGGGGCCGAGCAGACCGAATATGCTACCAGCAGGGATGGAGAAGCTGATATCATCCACAGCTTTATGGGTAGCATAATACTTTTTAAGATGTTTGATGTCCAGTAAGTTCATACGCTTAAATTATAAAAACTTAGCGGATGTCTGTTATTGTTTAACAGGAAAGAGGGCTTCTTACGGATGAGTGGTGAGGGCTGGCCTATTGGCGGATAATGGCGGCCGCTATTTTTTCGCCATCCATTGCTGCGGATACGATACCGCCGGCGTATCCGGCGCCTTCGGCGCAGGGGTATAGACCTGTGACCTGGGGGTGCATGAAGGTCTCGGGATGCCTGGGAATGCGTACGGGAGAGGAGGTACGTGATTCTGTGGCGACGAGGACGGCATCTTCGGTATAATATCCTTTCATTTTACGGCCGAAAGCTTTGAATGCGGGAGCCAGCCGTTCGTATACGGCGGGGGGCAGTGCGGTACGCAGGTCTACGCTATTGAGTCCGGGTACGTAGGAGCATTCGGGGAGGGAGTTGGATATTTTACCATTGACGAAGTCGGTCATGCGTTGTGCGGGGGCGACGAAGTGGCCACCACCCACCTGGAAGCACTGTTGTTCTACAGCCTGCTGGAAGTACATGCCGGCGAGGGGTCCATGGTGTGCAAAAGGTGCAAAGTCTGATTCGTCTACGGTTACCACCATGCCGGAATTGGCGAAGGGGTTATTCCGTTTGGAAGGTGACCATCCGTTAACGACCAGTTCTCCCGGGGATGTTGCAGCCGGGGCGATGATGCCGCCGGGGCACATGCAGAAGGAGAAAACGCCGCGACCGTTGACTTGTTCGACGAGGCTGTAGCTGGCGGGCGGGAGGTATTCCCCTCTCAGGGCGCAATGGTATTGTGCGCTATCGATGAGTTGCTGCGGGTGTTCTACTCTGACGCCCAATGCGAACGGTTTAGCTGCTATGGCGATGCCTTTGAGATGCAGGAGCTGGAAGATATCGCGGGCGGAGTGTCCGGTGGCGAGTATTACATGATTGGCCTCGAAGGTGTCTCCTTTTTCGGTGGTTACGCCGGTGACCTTTCCATGCTGGAGGTTGAGATCGGTCATTTTCTGTTCGAAGTGTACTTCACCACCGGCGGCGATGATCTGTTCACGCATGGCGGTGATGATATGCGGTAGTTTGTTGGTACCGATATGCGGGTGTGCTTCGTACAATATTTTTTCGTCGGCGCCGAAGTGAACAAAAATGCTGAGTATACGTTGTATATCTCCTCTTTTACCGGAGCGGGTGTAAAGTTTACCATCGGAGTAGGTGCCTGCGCCACCTTCACCGAAGCAGTAGTTGGAATCGGGGTGTACGATGCCTGTTTTATTGAGGGCGGCGAGGTCACGGCGTCGGGCGCGGACATCTTTACCTCTTTCGAGTACGATAGGTTTGTAGCCATGTTCGATGAGATAAAGTGCGGCAAAGAGGCCGGCGGGGCCGGCGCCGATGATGAGTATTTGTGGTGCTCCGGCTGGGAGGCTATTGTATTGGGGGGAGAGGAGCGTCCGGTGTTGGAAGGGTTCGTTGACGAATACTTCTACGGTGAGGATGAAATAGACTTGTCTTGAACGGGCGTCTATGGACTTTTTGATCAGGTTGTAGCCGGTGATGGCTGTTGGTTTGACACTCAAAGACTGAGCGGCGGCCTTTGTGATGGCGGTATTGCTGGCGGCGTCTGCCGGTAATAATTTGAGCGATATCTGTTGTATCATACAGGTTAGGTATTTATCCTAAAGCCGGGAGATGGAGCGGTGGACCTGACGGTCGAGTCTGTTATTATGTGCTAATGAAAGCGGGTACCTGATTGACACAGGTACCCGCGATAAGCTATGAATATGCTTAGTGATTAGAAAGGGAGGTCGTCGCCGCCGTCCTGGCCACCCATGGGGGCCTGGGAGGTGTTGTAGTCAGGCATACGATCAGTGGTTGCGGCAGCGCCAGCAGCCATTACAGATTCCATGCGCCATGCGTCGAGGTTGGTGATGTAGTTTACTTTACCATCTTTTTCCCAGCGGGTACCTTTGATATTGAAGTATACTTTCACCATTTCGCCTTCGTTGAATTTGTCAACGATGCTGGTGCGATCCTGCACAGATTGGAATTTTATATAGTTATTGATAACCCGACCATTAATATCATCAGATTTTTCAATAACGAACTCCCTGGTCTTAAAGGTTTCGCTACGTTGTACCGTATTGTACTTCACAACCAGCTTTCCGGTAATTTCAAAACTCATATAAACAAATTTAGCAGTTTCAGACCGCCAAAGATAGGGTATTAATGGGACTGGGCGGCAATAAAATTTTTTGTGGTGCTCATAAGAAAAAAGAAGTGAATTTCATCGTGCTCTAACATTTTTTTAAGTGCAGTTACTAACATAGTTTTGCACACGCATTCGGAATTGTTAACATCAGGAAAGTGACACCACCTGTATTTATGGGGTACATCTAACCGTGCAATATTATTTTATCTCTTATGAACACATTTATGGTAAAAGCGTTAATAGTAAACGGAAGGAACTGTGAATCAGAGCTGTTTATTTTACCATTATTGTTTTAGTAAAATGATAATAAAATCAGTCTACTAAACTGGTGTTAATAAGTAGAAAAAAGGTAGAAAAGGACTGTTATCAATAGCATATAAACAAGGGGAGATAAATTTTTTTTTTCAACATTTTCTACAGATATTCGTCGTCCTGTCTGAAAATTTTCTTGCATCCTGCGCTAGAAGATTTAGAATTCGAGAAACAATCCTTAATTCATAAACAACTAATTTTTTTTCACTCAATGAATAAAACTTGCGAACAAGTTTGGGAAAGGTGTCTTAATATAATTAGGGATATTGTGGAATGGCAGCCATTTAAGACCTGGTTTGAACCAATTAAGCCCATAAAACTTGAAAACAATGTTTTAACCATACAAGTTCCCAGTCAATTTTTTTACGAGTACCTGGAGGAGCATTATGTAGGATTATTGGGTAAGACGATCAAGCGTGAATTAGGCAAGGAAGCGCGCTTAGAGTACAGGATAGTAGTGGAGAATGGCACTCCGCATCAACATCCGAAGACAGTGAACATGCCGACACAATTCACCAAGCAGCAAAAGGGCAGTGAAGTAGATTTTCCGCTTACGATACAGAATCCTGTAAAGAATCCGTTTGTTATACCTGGTATAAAGCGTGTACAGATTGATTCGCAGCTGAACCCGAATTACACCTTTGATTCTTACATAGAGGGTGATTCCAACCGAGTAGCGCGAAGAGCTGGTAAAACGGTATCGGAAAAACCCGGAGGTACTTCTTTTAATCCGCTGGTAATATATGGTAGTGTGGGATTGGGTAAAACCCACCTGGCACAGGCTATTGGTAATGAAGTAAAGCGCATACATCAGAACAAGGTGGTGTTGTATGTAAGTGCGGAGAAGTTCATCAATCAGTTTATCGATCACTCGAAGAATAGTATCATTAATGACTTTATACATTTCTATCAGTTGATAGACGTGTTGATTGTAGATGATATACAGTTCTTTGCGCGTGCGGAGAAAACACAGGATGCTTTTTTTGCGATCTTCAACCATTTACATCAATCCGGCAAGCAGCTCATATTAACATCTGATAAACCGCCAAAAGATCTGGACGGTGTACAGGAGCGTTTGCTGAGCAGGTTCCGTTGGGGATTAAGTGCGGACATACAGGTGCCCGACTTTGAGACCCGTATGGAGATACTGGAGATGAAGATGCGGAATGACGGGTTGGAGATGCCTAAAGAGGTGGTGAAGTATGTAGCCTATAATATACAGACCAATGTGCGTGAGTTGGAAGGTGCGTTGATCTCTTTACTGGCGCAATCGTCACTCAACAGAAAAGAGATTGACCTGGAGTTAGCGAAACGTGTATTAAAATCTTTTGTAAAAACTTCTTCGAAAGAGATTACAATCGAGAGCATACAAAAAATGGTGTGTGAGTATTTTGATGTGCCGTATGACAAGTTACTGCAGAAGACGCGTAAGCGTGAGATCGTGCAGGCCAGGCAGATCACGATGTATCTGGCGAAATCATTTACAAAAAATTCCTTGAAGACCATCGGCGAACATTTTGGCGGACGGGATCATACTACGGTGATCCATTCCTGTCAGACGGTAAAAGACCTGATGGATACTGATATCACTTTCAGAGACAGCGTTATTGAGCTGCAACAAAAAGTGCAGTTAGCTGCTATGTAATACTATCCGAACTCCCTATTGCAACCTTATTGAATGCCGGATCGATGATCCGGCATTTTTATTTATTGTCGTTCTGCCCTTTAAAACTTTCTAGTGGTGCTTCTAATGCATTGAGTTTGTGTGATAACAATTTCCTTGAACTTATCAACGCAGTCCCGTTAACATCTCATTAACAAAAACATAACACAGCGATTGCCGGCTAATAGAAAAATACACGCTACCTTGATCTTCGTATAGTCGAAAAACGAGCACAAAAAAGAACAAAGTTTAATAACCCGGCGAACCTGTGAAATGAAAACCCATCATCCACAGCTAAGTTCTTGCCTCCTGTACTTTTATATGTTTGATATCTTTATTGCGAGCAGGCACCTATGTCGACGCAATGTGGTACCGTTAGCCTTCGTGTTACTGAGCACTGCATGCAAAAAAAACGAAACTGTCAACCCTGCACCACCCGGACCCGATCAGTCACGCACCGCATTAACGCTTGACTCATTGTATTTTTACGCGAAGGAGCTGTATCTATGGAACAATCAGTTGCCTACCCAGCAACAATTTAATCCACGGCAGTACTTAGGCGACGGCACTTCAGAGATGGACCAGGTAAAGAAAACCTTGTTTGTACTCAGTCAATTTGCTATTAATCCGGTTACCAGTCAACCGTATGAGCGGCATCCGTCGCAAACCGGTGTAGCGAAGTATTCCACGGTATTAGATTATCTGCAGTCCGGTGGTACGCCTGTGGCTGTGAATACATTAAAAGGCGCCGGAGAATCTTTTGGGTTGGGGCTTGTAGCCATTGGCAGCAATGATATACGTATACAGTATGCGATACGCGGATCGTCGGCGGATAATGCCGGTGTCAGGCGAGGCTTACGTGTTACGAAGGTGAATAGCCGGCCTGTGAGCACTACGGAGAGTTATTATGATTTTGTACAATCTGCCTTTCAGAACAGTGCCGTCGAGTTGATGATAAAGGATGAAGACAGTGGTACGGAGCGTTTGGCTACTTTATATCAAAGTAACTACAGTGCTGATCCGGTACATAAGGATAGCATATTTCGTCTGGGGCAGCGTAACATCGGGTATTTCTCCTTTCACTATTTCAGTCCGGCATCCAATGCCAGGACAGCGCTCTCTCCGATATTCCAGCGTTTTATCAATGCGCAGATCACTGACCTGATCATCGACCTGAGATATAACGGTGGCGGATATCTGAATACCTGTAAGTATATCGCCAATGTGATAGGGCCTGCTGCTTCTGACCGGCGGGTTATGTTCAGCGAGCATTATAATGCGGTGATGCAGCGGGGAGAATCTCCGTTGCTGGCGAAACAGTATATCTATGACGGCAATAATCAGCCGGTGATGCTGGGAGACCGCCTTGCGACGCTGGCTGACATCGATTTCAGTGTAGCCAGCAATACCACTTTTTTTGATCATGAATACGGTTTGCATCAGTTGCGGAAGATATACTTCATTGTAAGTGATAAAACGGCGAGTGCCGCCGAGTTACTGATCAATGTATTAAAGCCCTACATGCCGGTTACCCTGATAGGTGTATCATCCGCAGGTAATACACCGGTGCGTACTTATGGTAAGCCGGTAGGATTCTTTGATATCAGGATAGATCATTACAAGGTATACATGTCGATGTTTCAGGATAAGAATGCGAACAATGAAGGCGATTATTTTGATGGCATGCCAACAGACATATCAAGGCCTGATGATGCGAGATATAATTTCGGAGACACCAGAGATCCTGCATTACGTGCGGCCATTGACGCTATAGCGCCCGGCGCACTGCCTCGTATTGCCAGCCAGGAGCGGTTATCCAGTACTGACAATAATTTTCATGTGAAAGAAATCCCTGTATCTGCTCCTATGTTTAATGGATTAATAAAAGATAATTGGAGATTTTTAAAATAATTGTCAAAAAAACACGTTATATAATCAGCACGTCGATCACTATATGCACCAAGTTTCTATAACAAGATAAAAAGTTATTCCAATTAATGATTCTGTGACGATAAAGCCTGCTAACAAGCATCCCAAGGTGTTATTATTGCATTACAATTAAAACAAACTGTTAGTTTCCCTATTGCGATTGATATCCCAGTATGTAAAATCTGTCGAGATGCGTGAGAGAGCCAGTTTACCCTGAGTGTCTATGAGCATTGTTGTCCCGTTTTTTTTATAACCATCTCATATATTAAACTAGATCTGTATGAACACTAAGGTCCTATTAGCGCTCGGACTGACCGCGAGCGTGCTGTACTCCTGTAAGAAGAATGACAAGGAGACTACCCCTGTTGACCAAGGAAAGCCATTGTCTGCTTTCAGCCATTTGCCCAAGTACCCTAACAAGGTAATTTACTTAACCTCTGGTTCTGATTTCCTGAAGGATCTGAAGAATGCAGACAAGGAGAGTGCCAGCATTATTGGTTCTGAGACGCTTCCTGGTGGTACAAGATGGATTGTTGAGACCAGAGAGCAGGTAGTATTGCCTGACTTTGAGGAGATCATTTATCCTGGTTCTATCATCAAGGGTAGCTCTGTACCCGGAGGTACTTTTGATCCTGTTGTAGGTTATGACAGGAAGCCAATTACTGTTGGTCTGTCACTGGTAGGTAAGAATGTAACTGGTACTATTGCCTGGCCAGCCTGGACTTCTACCATTGATTTTGTTAACAACGCATTGTTGTCTGGCGTATCTGGTAAGCAATTGGCCAGCTTCAGTTTTGACATGCAGCAGATCACTAACTACAATGAGATGAAGTTGACCTTTGGCGCTAACGTGAGTGTAGGTAGCGTATTCAGTGTAGGTATCAACGGTACCTCTATGAAGATCAAGAAGAAATTTGGTTTGACTGCCAAGTTCATTCAGAAGAACTTCACTTTGAACATGGACATTCCACGTGATGGTCAGCTGATCAATGGTACTATTGATCCTGCGTTAATCGGTCAATGGTCTCCTGTGTATGTTAACTCTATCACCTACGGCCGTATGGGTGTTGTGTTGATCGAGTCTGACGACAACTATGAGGAGTTGAGCCTGGCGTTCAAAGCAGCCTTTAACATTGGTGTAGTAAAAGGTGATGTAGGTGTTACGCTGGATCAGAAAGCTATCATCAACCGTGCGAGCATCAAGATCTTCCTGGTGGGTGGTCAAGGTGAGACTGGTGTAAAAACCATCAACGGTTATGATGAGTTCAAGGAGCACATCCTGAAAGGCGGTGAGTTCAGTGCTAATGATCCGGGAGTACCTTTATTCTTCCGTTTGCGTTACCTGAGCGATCACACGCTGTACAAAACAAACTTCAATGTTGATGTTGTTAACTGATGACTATCAGGCTTTGATCATTCAACATGTTTGATGCCTATAAGGCCGCGACGTCTATGATCCTACAGATCATGCGTTGTGGCCTTATGGCTTTATGTGATCACACTTTCAGACCATACCTATCTCTCAAGTACTATAATTTGATCATGAGCACTCACTATAAATTGGTGTTGGGTGTGGCGGCGATATTGCTGGCTACGTCCTGCCAAAAGAAGGAAAAGGAGGCGATGCAAGCGACGCTATCCGGTCAGGCGCTGAATGCTTTCCGTCATCTCCCCAAATATCCGCAGCAAACTATTACTATTGACCTGAAGGATCAGGTTCCCCGTGCACCACAGGTAGATTCGGCTGATTATCTGCGACAGCTGCATGAAGCGCAGCAAATGTCCGGAGATCCGCTGCAACCTTTACCAGTGGGTACACTCGGCTATGTGAACCCGATCAAAGAGTTGATCAACTGGGATGCTGGTTCTTACAGTTGGCAATTTGAGGCCAACGAGCACGTGGTATATTCTGATTATGAGGATCAGATATATCCAGGTGCATTAATTAAGGGGAATTCTGTTGCCAATTTCGCTTTCAATCCCGTGATTGGTTATACACCGAAACCTATTAAGGTCTCTGTCTCCCTGCCGGCGCCGGCCAGCAAGGTAGCGGCGACGATCAACGCGCCATCTTATACCTCTATGGTACAGACGGTCAACAATGTGTTGTTGAATAGTGCATTATCCGGCGGAGGTGCTTCCAAGTTTAATTTTAACACGAAGGAGTTTACTTATTATGATGAGCTAAAGGAGTTTTTTGCCTCCAGCGTGAATACGAATGCTATCTTTTTCAATACCAGCAGTTCGGGTACTACCAATATTAGAAAGATCTCCAAGCGTACCGGGTTAATGGCGAAGTTCATTCAAAAGAACTTCACTATTGACATGGATATTCCTAAAGCGGGAGAGCTGATCGATCTGAATGTAGATCAGCAGATACTGGGTAACTATGCGCCGGTGTATGTGAGCTCTGTGACATATGGGCGTTTAGGTATTATCACGGTGGAGTCGGATGCGGATTTTGAGCAACTGAACCAGGCCTTTAAAAAGGCTTTTGGCATATTGGGCATTGTGAACGGTACTAATACCTTGACGCAGGATGAGATCAACCTGATCAATGCTGCGGATATCAAGGTGTACCTGGTAGGTGGCGACGGAGCGAAGGCGGTACAGACGATCAACGGTTATCAGAACTTTCTGCAATACCTGGGAGGCGGGCAAACTTTTACGCCGCAAACACCTGGGGTACCTATTTCATTCAGCCTGCGGTATCTGAGTGATCATTCTGCCTGTAAAGCACAATTCCAGGTTAATTATGGTCCGATTTCCCGTACTTATGCCCGTTTTGAATATCGTAACCAGACTTACCCAATGAAGTGGGGATATGCACCTGAGCAGAACGGTGTGATCGTTGGTACGATGCCTGATCTATATGCGGATGTTCATCTTGCTTTTTACCAGGATGCCTCCTGTACGATGCCTGTGAAGGCTTACAATTTTGTGAAGTACAATTATCAGCTTCATACACTGACGATAGAGATCATACCGGCGCCGGTATCAGGAGGGGTTACCAATACCTATGATAAAGGTACGCGGCAGAATGATCAAAAGGGTACTTCTATATACATGGGTAATATCCTGATCAATTCACTGGATGAGCATGTAACCAGTAAGGGTGTCGTTACAGAACGTACGAAGATATACAGGACCTATTCCTTGTTGCCGGGAGAGGGTTATATCATTGTCAATAATCCTTAGTTATTAAAATTCATTATCTATGAAATCTATTTATAGTGCAGTAGGGCTTTTAGTACTATGCTGCCTTTCCAATTCCTGCCGTAAGCAGGAGATGGACAAACTCATCGACAAATCTGCTGCCGAGCAAGCATTAGACGAGCAGAAAAGGTCTGATCCACCTAATACGATCGCTTATGTGAATCCTATTAAAGAATGGATCAATTGGGATGTGGGTAGTTATGCCTGGGATTTCGAGTCCAATGAGCACGTGGTATATTCTGACTATGAAGATCAGATATATCCTGGAGCTTTGATAAAGGGTAATTCTATTGCTGATTTCAGCTTCAACCCGGTAGTGGGTTATACGCCTAAGCCGATCAAGGTATCGGTATCCTTACCGGCGCCGGCGAGCAAGGTGTCGGCGACGATCAACTCGCCCTCTTACAGTTCGATGGTACAGACGGTCAACAATGTGCTGTTGAACAGCCCGTTGGCCGGAGGAGGTTTTTCCAAGTTCAATTTCAACACGAAGGAGTTCAGTTATTATGATGAGTTGAAAGAATACTTTGCTTCTGGTGTGAATACGAATGCGATCTTTTTCAATACTTCCAGCACGGGTACTACTAATTACAGGAAGATCGCCAAGAAGACGGGGTTGATGGCGAAGTTCATCCAGAAGAACTTTACGCTTGATATGGATATTCCGAAGGCAGGAGAGCTGATCGATCTGAATGTAGATCAGCAGATACTGACTACTTATAATCCAACATATGTGAGTTCTGTGACCTATGGTCGTTTAGGGATTATCTCGGTGGAATCGGATGCGGATTTCGAGCAACTGAATCAAGCCTTTAAAAAGGCTTTTGGCATATTAGGTATTGTGAATGGTACCAATACGTTGACGCAGGATGAGATCAACCTGATCAACGCTGCGGATATCAAGGTATACCTGATTGGCGGAGAAGGTGCGAAGGCGGTGCAGACGATCAATGGTTATCAGAACTTCTTGCAATACATGGGTGGCGGACAAACCTTTTCCCCACAAGCACCGGGTGTTCCTATTGCGTTCAGCATGCGTTATCTGAAGGATCATTCTGCCTGTAAGGCGCAGTTCCAGATCAACTATGGTCCTATCTCGCGTACTTATGCCCGTTTTGAATACCGCAATCAGACCTCTCCTATTTACTGGGGTAATGCACCCGGGCAGCCTGGTGTGATCGTGGGTACGATGCCAAGTACTTTCTCTGATATACATCTTGCCTTCTACCAGGATGCATCTTGTACGATGCCTGTGAAAGCCTACAACTTTGTAAAGTACAACTATGAAGTATGGACGCAAACGACACAGATCGTACCGAATCCGTTCAGTGAAGGATGGAATGGTATTACTGACCGTTACGAACGCAGTACGATCAGAAATGAGCTGAAAGGTACTTCTATCTTCCTGGGAAATGCATTGATCCGTTCGCTGGATCAGCGTGTGAGCAATCAGGGAGTGGTAACGGAAAGCGACAAGCTGACCCGCGAGTACCGGTTATTACCCGGAGAAGGTTATATAGTAGCCCCGACACGCTGATGGTAAGTGTTACCCAAAACCATGATTTATGAAAACTATTATTAGCCCCGTAGTTTTAGTACTACTGTGCTGTCTTTCCAGTTCTTGCCACAAGCAGGAGCTGGAAAAGACAGTTAGCCCCGTAGCGGGGGATGTACTAAGTGCCTTCCAGCATATGAAAAAGTATCCGGAGCAACCGATACAGATCAATGTGAAGGACCGTACTCCTTATTCGCCTGTGAGCACTACGGCAGATGCCGGCAAATCTTTAGATGAGCACAAACGATCTGACCCACCTAACGAGACAACGGTTACTTATGTAAACCCTGTGAAAGAGCTGATCAACTGGGATGCGGGGAGTTATGCCTGGGAATTTGAGGCGAACGAGCATGTGGTTTATTCTGATTATGAGGACCAGATATATCCCGGTGCGCTGATCAAAGGTAATTCTGTAGCCTCCTTTGATTTCAACCCGGTGATCGGTTATACCCCGAAACCTATCAGCCTGTCGGTATCTTTACCAGCTCCGGCGGGGTTGGTGGCCGGCACTATTAACGTTCCATCCTTATCTGCCACTACGCAGCTGGTCAACCATGTATTGCTGAACAGCACTTTTGCGCAAGGAGGTTTTTCGAAGTATAACCTCAACATTAAACAATTCACGTATTATGATGAGCTGAAGGAGTTTTTCGCCTCCAGTAAGAACACGAATCTTATTTTCTTTAACAGTGGCAGTTCCGGCAGTACGGACATTAAAAAGATCTCCAGGAATACTGGTCTGATGGCGAAGTTCATCCAGAAGAACTTTACGGTGGACATGGATATTCCTAAAGCGGGGCAGTTGATAGACCTGAATGTGGATGCTGGTATACTCGGTGCTTATTCGCCCTTGTATGTAAGTTCTGTGACGTATGGCCGCCTGGGCATCATTACGGTAGAGTCGAATGCCAGTTTTGACGAATTAAAGACGGCGTTTCAGAAAGCCTTTGGTATACTCGGTGTGGTAAACAGCAGTAATACGCTGACGCAGGCGGAGATCAATATCATCAACGGTGCGAATATCAAGGTATACCTGGTGGGTGGTCAGGGAGCGATGGCGGTGCAGACAATGAACGGGTATCAGCATTTCATGCAGTACCTGGGTGGCGGGCAGACCTTTTCGCCACAGACGCCCGGGGTGCCTATCTCGTTCAGTATGCGTTACCTGAGTGATCACCGGCCTTATAAGGCGCAGTTCCAGATCAACTATGGTCCTATTGCCAAGGTATATACCCGTATCGAGCTGCGTAATTACAAGACGGAATATGCGACGAGCCCCTTTGGTTACCAGTACCGGGTTGGGGAGTATGCGGATGTGCATATTGCCTTTTACCAGGATGCGAACTGTACGATGCCTACGAGGGCTTACAATTTTGTGCAGTTCAACTTTGAGCAACGTAACCGGTCGGAGCTGAACCTTGTACCGGAGCCACCCCGTATCACTGAAGATATCTCCAATTACAGTATCAAAAATGAGCTGAAGGGTACTAGTGTATTGGTGGGAGCGCATGTACGGTTAGCGTCTTATCCTGATTATGACAGTGAGCAGAACTATGAGCAATTCTTTATCAACTTCAAAATGTTGCCCGGCGAAGGTTACTATATCGCAAAGTAGTCTCTTTCTTCTTTAACCATTCATTCCTTACAACATGCGTAAATATTATTCTTTATCCGCTATACTGTTGCTGATGCTCTTGTTGGGCAATGCCTGCCGCAAGGCATCGAAGGAGGAGCAGACGGCTCCTATCTCTTCGTCAGCGCTTACTGCTTTTAGTCATCTGAAGAAGTATCCGGAGCGGACCATTCAAATTGACCTGAAGGGGGAAGCTCCCCGTTCTCCCTTTAACGGTGTGGCGGTGGATGCCGGGAAGGTGCTGGACGAGCAGAAATTATCTGATCCTGTGCCTGGTACTATCGGTTATGTTAATCCTATACGGGAACTGATCAACTGGGAGACGGGTTCGTATGCCTGGGAGTTTGAGTCTAATGAGCATGCGGTGTATTCCGATTACGAGGACCAGATTTATCCCGGTGCGTTGATCAAAGGTAATTCTGTGGAGTCTTTTGATTTCAATCCCGTGGTCGGTTATACGCCGAAACCTATCAGTGTATCGGTATCCTTACCTGCACCGGCGAGTCTGGTAGCGGCGAATATCGCGGTGCCCTCTCTTACGGCTACCACCCAGATGGTGAACAATGTATTACTGAACAGCGAGTTCTCACAAAGTGGATTTTCGAAGTATAATCTTAACATCAAAGAGTTCACTTACTATGATGAGTTAAAAGAGTTTTTTGCTACCAGCAAGAATACGAACGCTATCTTTTTTAACAGCAGCAGTACGGGTAGTACCGGTATTAAAAAGATCTCCAAGACGACGGGGCTGATGGCGAAATTCATCCAGAAGAACTTCACGGTGGACATGGATATTCCGAAGGCGGGACAGTTGATCGACCTGAATGTAGACGCTGGTATTTTAGGCGCTTATTCGCCTTTGTATGTGAGTTCTGTCACGTATGGCCGTTTAGGTATCATTACGGTGGAGTCCAATGCCAGTTTTGACGAGTTAAAGACGGCTTTTCAGAAGGCCTTTGGTATACTCGGTATTGTGAACGGCAGTAATACGCTGACGCAGGCGGAGATCAACATCATCAACGGGGCGGATATCAAGGTGTACCTGGTAGGTGGCCAAGGTGCGATGGCCGTGCAGACGATGAGTGGTTATCAGCATTTCATGCAGTACCTGGGTGGTGGGCAGACATTTTCTGCGCAGACACCCGGTATGCCGATTGTATTCAGTATGCGGTATCTGAGCGATCACAAGCCTTACAAGGCGAAGTTCCAGATCAACTATGGCAATATCGAAAAGGTGTATGCGCGTATAGAGACTGCCTGGAGTGATAAGAAAGAGCCTTTCCCTCCCCCCTACCGCAAGTTTTATTTCTACAATGTGTTTTTGGCATTTTATTCGGATGCGGCTTGTACCAAACCTATGAAGGCCAGCAACGTGATCAAGTTCTCTTACAACTATACGACGAGGGGTGGTTTGAATCGACCGATGTCGGATGTGTATACGAGTCCTGCTACTGTGATTGACAATGTGCAGAAGGGGACGAAAATATTGCTGGAGCAGGATGCATTGATGGAAGTGGTGATCAGTGGCAGTGCGCCTCCTGACATGCCTACGGGTACGGAATATCAGAAGACCTATACTTTATTACCAGGTAATGGTTATACGGTTAAATAACACTTATTATTTCATTCATCATTAAACACAAACCCGTATTTATGAAAACGAACCTATTAGTGGTACTGAGTGGTGCGGCGTTGTTGTTCGCTTCTTGCGAGAAGAAGCTAAAGGATATCAGTCCTGAGCAGCGGCCATTATCTGCTTTCAGTCATTTGCCCAAGTTTCCGGAGCCATTGATCCGGGTGAAGAACAGCATGTCTTTAAAAGATTACCTGGCGGATATCCAGCTGAGTCCTACGACTTTTATCAAGGACAGTTTCTGGGCGGCGGGTACCGGTAAGAGTGTGATCTATGAATCTACGGAGCAGGCGGTGTTGCCGGACAACGAGATACTGGCATATCCTGGTTCTATTATCCGGGGTAACAGTATCAGTACGATGGATTTTATTCCGATTGCCGGTTATATTCCGCGGCCTATCCGGGTGGGTGTTACTTTCCCGACGACGACGCCTACGGGTACTATTGCCAGTCCGTCCTTATCGGAGACCCGTGTATTCCTGCGTAATTCGCTGCTGAATGCGCCAGGATCGGGCAAACAGATCTCTAGCTTTAGTTTTGAGCTGTCCCGGTTTACTTATTACGAGGAGATCAAACAATCTTTTGGTTCCAATGCGAAGGTGAAAGGTATCTTTTCTTCTTCCAGCAGTTCTTCGAGCTGGGGTCAGAACAAGATCTCCAAGTCTACGGGTGTGGTGTTGAAGTTTACGCAGAAGAACTTTGACATCAGTATGGATATACCCCGTGATGGTCAGTTGATCGATCCGGCGTCGAATCCTAATAATTTCGGTCAGTATTCTCCGGTGTATGTGAGTTCTGTGACTTATGGCCGGATGGGTATTATTGTGATCGAGTCGAATTATTCTTTCAACGATGTGAATTCTGCCTTTAGTAAGGTGACGCGGAAGTTGTTCAAGAGTTCATCTGAGACGCTGACGACCTCTGAGCAGCAGGTGATTGACAATTCGGAGATACAGGTATTTATTGTGGGCGGACACGGGGAGACGGAGGCGCAGGCGATCTCCGGATATGATTCTTTTGTTAATTATGTAGCCGGGGGTGGTGAGTTTTCTGCCGCTGATCCTGGCGTTCCTATTGCGTTTACGCTGAGATACCTCAGTGATCACTCGTTGTTCAAGACGCGGTTCCAGGTGGACTTTGCTAATTAAGCAGCGAAAAGCTATTATTTTTGACGGACAGGACTGTTTATACCCCAATGCGTGGAGGTGTGGACGGTCCTGTCGTCTTAAATATTGTACATGAACAGATTATTCTACGCTGTGCTGCTGTCACTTGCGGCACCTACACTCAGGGCACAAACGCCTCTTTACACTACTGCGAATGCACATGCGCATAATGACTACCTGAACAAGATGCCTTTTTACACTGCTTATTACGAGACTTTCGGGTCTATAGAAGCGGATGTTTTTGAGAGAAAGGGGCAGTTGTATGTGGCGCATACGTCTGGTGAGATAGACAGCAGCCGTACGCTTGAGCGGCTGTACTTGCAACCATTATTGCAGCAGTTGCGGCAGCACAAAGGTTATCCTTATGCGGACAGCAGCCGTAGTCTGCAGCTGATGATCGATTTCAAGACCAGCGGTACGGCTACGATGAAAGCGCTGGTGCAGCAGCTGGAGCGATATCCGGCTATTACGCGGTCGGGTAAGGTGCAGGTAGTGATCAGCGGTGATCAGCCGGCGGTAGCGGAGTGGGCGCAATATCCCGGATATATTCTTTTTGACGGGAAGGTGAAGGAGCCATATACGTCGGCGCAGCTGGCCCGTATTCCTATGTTCAGTGCCAACCTGCGGGATTATACCAGCTGGAATGGTAAGGGTGTGATCATACATAAGGAGAAGGCGCTGGTGGAGCAGGCTATTGCCGATGTGCATGCGAAAGGCAAAAAGATGCGATTCTGGGGAGCACCTGATAATATCAATACCTGGAAGACGATGGTGAATATGGGAGTGGACTATATCGGCACGGATCATATTGCAGCGTTGAGTAGTTTCCTGGGTAGCCGTGCGGCCTCTGAGTACCGGTCGGGGAAGGATACGCACGCGATCTATACTGCCCGTTATGTGAACAATGATCAGCGGACGGAAGTAAAAAATGTGATCCTGCTGATCGGTGACGGTATGGGACTGACGCAGATCTATTCTGGTCTGACGGCTAACCACGGGCAGCTGAACCTGTTGCAGATGATCAATATCGGGTTTTCGAAAACCTATTCTGCTGATAATTACATTACTGACTCGGCGGCGGGAGGTACAGCGATGGCGAGTGGTCAGAAGACCAATAACCGGGCTATCGGTGTGGATGCTACTGGTGTGGCTCATCCGGCTATTCCTGACCTGATCGCCCCTTTCCGTATGAGGAGTGCGCTGATCAGTGCCGGTGATATCACGGATGCTACGCCTGCGGCTTTTTACGGTCATCAGCCAGATCGCGGGATGCAGCAGGCTATTGCCAATGACTTCCTGAAAAGCCCGGTGGATATTATGATAGGCGGAGGTCCGAAGTATTTCACTTCCCTGTCTGGTGCTTTACAAAAGCAAGGGTATACTATTGTGAACCGTTATGCGGATATGGACAGTATCCGTGCGGACAAGTACCTGGTGCTGGACGATCAAAATTCCCGTTCTATGCAGCAGGGGCGCGGTAATTTCCTGACACATGCTATGGAGAAGGCGATTGGTTCTATGCGTCAAAACAAGGAAGGTTTTTTTATGATGGCAGAAGGGGCGCAGATCGATATTGGCGGGCATGCGAACAATGTTAGTTATATGGCCAGTGAGATGGTAGATTTTGATGCTGCTATCGGGGCAGCGATGCGATTTGCGGATGAAGACGGCAAGACGCTGGTGATTGTCACGGCGGATCATGAGACCGGGGGATTAAGTTTGCTGGACGGGGATATCCGCCAGGGGTATATTGACGGTCATTTCAGCACTAATGACCACAGTGCGGTGATGGTACCGGTATTTGCTTACGGGCCTCATTCCCTGGATTTCCGGGGGGTGTATGAGAATACGGATATATTCCGTCGTATTATGGAGGTATTACAACGTTATCACGCCTCTAAAAAATAACTTTAGCGGGATAGGTGTTAGCGAGGTCTTGTATTATTAAATAATATACTATATTTATTATGCTAATACCTATCCCTATATGAATACCCGACGCATAATCTGGGGAGTGCTTCTTGTGCTTACCATTCTTTCTTTTTACAGTTGGATCCCTGTTTCTTTTTACAGTACGATGCCTTTATTGTTAGCCTTTTTGGGGGCCGGTTTATTTTTCTTTTTCCTGGTGCAGCTGGTGGCGGATTTCCGGAGTCTGTCGGAGTTGCGGACGTTGTTACCGTATGACCGTGACTGGCGGCATCATGTGGCGCCGTGGATGGTATTGCCGGCGTTGGCGATGATCTTTGTCTTTGGCATGCATGCGGCGGCCCGGGAGCGGCGGGCGTTGCAGTCGCAGCAGGTGAAGGTGCAAGGGGTTGTTACGGCGGCGGCGGCTTCGACACAGAAGGGAAGTTATGTGACGGTATTGTTTACTACGGTGGGTGGTAAGCAGATGAAGGTGATGACATCGTTGCGGCATGACATTACCGAAGTGATTTGTGTGGGTCAGGCGGTGGACCTGTTATATAATGTGGATGATCCGGCGCAGGTTCGGCTGCTGACGGAGTGATATCCTGTTGGTATTTATTTTTTGGCGACGGTGCTATCTTTTACGCAACGGAAACCCAGGTTGTTGCTACCGCTTTTCACTTCTCCTTTTCCTCTGCTGCCTGGTTTATAGCGATTACAGTATTGGTCGCTGCAGAGGAATGATCCTCCCCGTTGTACTCTTTTAACGGCGCCCGGTTCGTCGGGGTCGAAGCTGTCGGCAGGTCCTTTCGGGTTGTTGGCCGGGCTATGTTGGTAATAGTCGGGGCGGTAGAAGTCGGCGCACCATTCCCAAACGTTGCCATCCATGTCATAGAGTCCGTAGTCGTTGGGCGGGAAACTTTTGACGGGAGCGGCGGCGGCGAATCCATCTTCGAGCAGGTTTTGGTTAGGGAAGTTGCCCTGGTAGATATTGGCGACCCATTTACCCGCTGGTTTGAGTTCATTGCCCCAGTAGTAGGGTCTTCTGCCATGGCCGCCCTGAGCGGCGAATTCCCATTCGGCTTCTGTGGGAAGGCGTTTACCGGCCCATTTGGCGTAGGCGGCGGCATCTTCGTAGGAGACGTGGACGACGGGTTCCTGTTCGTGGCCTGAGATGGAGGTATTGGGGCCACCCGGGTGTTTCCAGCTGGCGCCAGGTACGTATATCCACCACTGCATGGGATCGTCGAGGGATACGGGATGTGATGGCGGGGTGAAGACGGCGGAGCCGGACACCAGTTTATCTATAGGTACGCCCGGATAGTCTTTAGGATCGAGTGGTTGTTCGGCGATGGTGACGTATCCTGTTGCGGCGACGAAGCGGGCGAATTCGGCGTTAGTGACTTCGTGTTCATCCACGAGGAATCCTGGTATGGTTACTTTATGAATGGGCAAGGCATCTTTGAAGTCTTCGGCGCCCATTTCGAAGGTACCGCCCGGTATCCATACCATTTTAGCCGGCGAGGTGTCGGCGGCAGGTATATTATGTGTGGTGGTCTTGGTGGTGTCGGTGCTGCCGGCATGGGTGTTTTTATGGCCCGTGTTGCCACAAGCTGCGAGTGCGGCTATGAGGCCGAGCATCCCGGTCTTTCTTATCCCTACATACATCCTCGGAAATATTAAAGTGAGCAATCTGTATATGCGGATGAAGATATACAATTCTGGTCTTTTTTGCGGCGTATACTACATTAGTGGTGATGTTGAAACAAAGAGCCGGAATAAGACTATTCCGGCTGACTTCGTAAACCTATATATGTTACACTAATCTTTTAATGGGGAGGCTTATTGTACGGTGACGCCGTTTTCTTTCAGCTTGTTGTAGATACGATTGAGCATTTCGCTGCGTACTACCTGTTCGCGGCCGACGGTTTGCAGCCATACCTGCACTTTTATTTCCACGACGGCGGCGGTGATATTGGTGATGAGTATTTCTACTGCAGGGCGGTTGAGTACTTCATCTATTTGTTCTATTTCCTGTATTATGATGGCTTTTGCCTGATCAAGTTGATCGGGGGGTGCCAGTTTAAGGGATAGTTCGGTGCGGATATGGTTATTACGGAGGGTCCAGTTAACGAGTTGACCGGAGAGGAGGTCGCCGTTGGGGACGATGACTTCTGCGCCGGCGGCGGTAACGAGTTTGCTGGACCGGATGCCGATATCTCTTACTCTACCCTGGCGGGCGCCTACTTCTACGAAGTCGCCGACCTGGAGGGGTCGTTCGAAGATGAGGATCATACCGGATACGAGGTTATTGACGATATTCTGGAGGCCGAGACCGATACCGACGCCGAGGGCGCCCAGTACTACGGTTACTTTGTCTACGGGGAGGCCGGAGGCGGCGATAGCGATGAGGAAGCCGACCAGTAATACGATGAGGCGCATGAGTACCAGTTTGGACCCTTTCTTACTTACTTCTCCCACGAAGTCGTCTTCTGTTTCGCCGAAGAAGTATCCGATATATTTCTGTAGGATATTGGCGATAAATATTACGGCGAAGAACAGGAGGATATTACCCAGGGTGAAGGTAGTGGTACCTATTTTCCGGGAGGTGGTGAGCAGGAGGTCGAAGAGGCTATAGAGGTCGTTATAGAAATTGAGGTTGGTGGTGAAGATGATGATCCAGCCGATGAACATTACGACGCTGAGAATGCGGTCGAGGCTGTTCTTTATTTTTTCGTAGTTGAATTTGGCTGTTACGCCGCCGGATATACGGCTTTTTTTCATCTGGAGGTAGAATGCTTCGGTGATGATACTGGTGAAGATAGACATACCGATGATCTGGGTAAAGCCTAGGATGGCGGCGGTACCGTATACACCGGAGAGGCTGAAGCGGCCGAAGAGGTTCATCAGTATGGCCAGTATATTAAAGACGATATAAACGATGGTGACGGTGCGCACGAGCCTGTGTAACTCGATGGCCTTTCTTGCTTTTTTGAGGAAGAAAAATCCGAATACGACGGACAGTGTTTGTATGGCGAGCATCCATACGCGGAGGGTTGCGCTGGGTTCTGTGGTTTTATTGAATACGGGGATTGCCAGGTTGAAGAAAAATATGGGCAACCAGTAGTAGAGGAATACGCGACGGGGCCAGTTTCGCCAGAAGAGGAGTGTTAGTGTTATCAGCAGGAAAAACTGCATGAGTTCTACATATACGGAAGGTGGGTTGAGATCGAAGAAGGGGGCTACGTTCAGCATGACTACGAGGGTAGCGAGGATAGGCCAGGAGCGGAGGTATCTGAAGTGTACGTCTGCGAGTACATCCTGCTGGCCGGAGTCTTTGATGGTACGGAAGCCTTTGAACACCCAGTAGAAGAAGATGAAACCTATGAGGAAGAACCAGAACCAGTAGCCTTTGTGGTGGTTGAAATAATAGGAGATGATCTTTTGTTCGCCTTCATATGATTTGCGGGCCATTTCCAGCATGGCGGCATTTTCTTTGGTATCTCGGGCGTCCCAGAGAGAGGCATATTCTTGTCCGGAGGTTCGTATGCTGAATACGCGTAGTTGTTCGTTGAGTCTATTTTCCAGCTCCATGGATTTGAAGTAGGAGTTGGATACGAGGGCTTGTAGTTTATTTATGCGTTGGAGGTCGTCGTTGATTGCTTTACGGGCTTGGCGGCCTTTGGAGAGGAGTTGTTGCAGTTCGGATATATAGAGTTGCCGGAAGGCGGTATCGCGGAGGACTCTGTGTATGGAGGAGTCGTTGCGGAAGGCGTTCATGTCCGCGGTCATTTTGGTGAGGTCGCGGTTGTATCCGAAGAGGGTTTCTCTCCAGTTGCCCAGCTGGCGGCGCATATCACCGAGCAGGACGCGGTATGTCTGGAGGTTGCGTATGTTGAGGACTTTGCTGTAGAGGGCGATGTTTTGATCGATGGCGCTGAGGCCGCCCTGTATTTCGGGTAGTCCGGTTTCTATGGGTTGGGTATTGAAACCCTGAGCGGTGATGTTGTTGATGCGATTGAGGACATTATGGATGTCTTCGATTTTGAGGACCATGCTGTCTTCTGGGGATAAACCGGCGTGGTTATCCCTGGTTGTGGAGTCGGTTGCAGCGGGTTGCTGCGCGTATAGGGACAGGTGGTTATTGAAGGTTACCAGTAAGGTAATCAACAAGATGGAGCGGAAAAAACATTGGCGGGTAGGTATCTGCAACATGATCTGGTCTTAACGTATATTTTGTTAAGACGACGTTTTTACCGGCCTACCCCTATATGATTAATAATTAAATATCTAAAATTATGATATGATCCATTTATTTCCTTCTCTGGTGGGCTAATCGCAGGCCGGCAGCGGAGTCGCTGATAAGGCTTTCGAGGCGTTTGATGCGGGTAGGTGCTTGTTTGGCGGACATGACCCAATGGATGGCTACTTTCTGATAGGAAGGGGCTTGTGAGCGGAAGAACTCCCAGGCTTTTTTGTTTTTCCGGAAGGTTTTTTCGAAGGCTTCGTTCAGTGCTATTTTATCCTGGCTGTAGGAGTACCCGTTGGTATTGCCTTCTTTGCGGTTCTGGAAGACCGTTATTCCCGCGGGGTGCATGCGGCCTTGTGCTGTCAGTTCTGCGATCTTTTTGATGTTAACGGCGCTCCATATGCTACCGGGGCGGCGGGGGGTAAATCTTATTTTATAGCTATTCTCATCGATGGATTTGCGGATGCCATCTATCCAACCGAAGCAGAGGGCTTCGGAGACGGATTCGGGCCAGGTGATGGACGGTTGCTTGCTACCTGTTTTATAGAAACCGACCCAATGTTCGGTGGCTTTTTGATGATTTTTCTCCAGCCATTTACGCCATTCTTCCGGTGTTGCGAAAAACTGTATGTCTGGTGTTGTTTCTTTCATGGGACTAAAGATAGTTACTTCTGTTATCAGCTGCAAGCCTGGTATTGGCGTATGCCTTTGGTGGTGAGTAAGGGAAAGAACTGGTGCCAGAATACGCGTTCGTATAGTGCAATCGCTTCTTCTCCTTTGAGGTTGCCGGTGATGGCGTTGGTAGAGAGCCAGCCATCGGCCATGATGAACAGTTGCTTGCTAAGGCTGGACCATATTTCATCCGGGATGTCTGCGCGGAAGACCTTCTGTTCGACGAACTGTTTGAATATGAGCTGGAACTGTATTTCGCGCTGGCGGGAGAGTTCACGGTAGCTTTCTCTTACTTCTGGGACCCTTCGGACTACTTCTACGAAGTGGAGGAGTAGGAAGCGGTATTCATACATTAACTGGAAGGAATATTTTACGGAGGCGCGGAAGGTGGCCAGTTCCATTTGACTACCGGGCTCCATGGTGTTAATCATGGCACTGAATTGAGCAGCCAGTTGCTGGTAGAGCGCCAGGATGATCTCGTTGTTGTTTTTATAATAATATTGGATGTTACCATGACTGATCCCCATTTCCTTTGCGATATGGCGGATGGTGATGCTGTCGATACCCTGTTCATTGAAAAGTGCTAATGAGGTAGCGATGATCTTTTCTTTTGTATTCATGCGGTCAAAATTGGTATAAAAGTACAAACAAAAAAAAAGAATAGTACAAATGTACTAAATCCCTTTTCAGCTTAGTACATTTGTACTAAATCAATAATTATGATCAAAGGCGGTATAATTATAGGCGGAGGTATAGGCGGGTTGACGACAGCGATCGCATTGACGCGGCGGGGTATTCCGGTGACCTTATATGAGCAGGCGCCGGCTTTGTTGGGGATAGGGTCTGGTCTGAACATCGCGTCTAATGCGTTGGTGTTACTGGCGGAGCTGGGGTTAGCGGATGCTATTGCGGAGGCTGGGCATGATGTAGCAGATGCGGTTATTACGGATCACCGGGAGCGGGTGCTTACCAGTATTCCTGTTTCCTATATCAAACAGCGAACGGGGCATGGGATCATTTCGATACACCGCGGTAAGTTGCTGGAGGTGTTGTTGTCTCAGGTGGAAGATGGTATTATCTGTACTAGTAAACGTTTTCAATCTTATGTGCAGGACGAGGAGGGGGTAACGGTTTATTTTGAGGACGGCAGCAGTGAGCGAGGGGGTTTTCTGATCTGTGCGGACGGGGTGCATTCCAGGGGGCGGCAGCAGTTACATCCGGAGGTGCGGCCACGGTATTCGGGGCAGGTGTGCTGGCGATTTATTGTACCCGGGGCGTCTTCCTTCATCCGGCCGGCTGATCTGTGTGAGATGTGGGGGCAGGAGAAGGGGTTGCGGGCGGCTTATGTGCCGGTCAACCGGGAGGAGTTGTATTGTTATATCACGCATTATGAGCCAGCGGGCGGTAAGGATGATCCGGCTACGGTCAAGGACTATCTTTCCGGCATTTGCCAATCGTTCCCGGATGCTTTCCACCGGTTGATAGCGGCGGTGCATCCGGCGCATATTATCCGCAGTGACTGTTATGACCTGGCACCTATAGGTCAGTGGTATGATGGCCGGGCGGTATTGCTGGGGGATGCGGCGCATGCTACTACGCCCAACCTGGGCCAAGGTGCTTGTCAGGCGGTAGAGGATGCTTATGTACTGGCGCAATGTCTGGAGGAGGAGAAGTCGCCACAGGCAGCCTTTGTCCGTTTTCAGCAATTGCGCAAAGACCGGACGACTTATATCTGTAATACGTCGTGGTCTATTAACCAGATAGTGAATAAAGGCGGATGGCAGAAAAGCCTGGCTAAGGGGTTGTTATCATTATTACCTGGTTTTATGCAACGTAAACAGATCGGGCAGGTCTATTTTCATGACATCGGAGGTGGACGTAAGCTATAGGAATGATATAGGAGAACTATGGGAAAGGTGGACGTAAGCTATAGGAATGATATAGGAGAACTATAGGAAAGGTGGACGTGAGCTATAGGAATGATATAGGAGAACTATGGGAAAGGTGGACGTGAGCTATAGCGGTAAATTATCAAGGCCCTGCTGCCGGTATGAGAACCGGTGGCGGGGCCTTGTCTTTTAAGTGTTGTATCTGTGTTTATGCTAATACACTTTTTTGTGCCTGTTGGGCGTCCTCTTGTTGTTTTCGGCTGGCGATCTGGTTTACCTGATACATCAGTACCAGCATTACCAGCATGGCGCCGATCACTACGTAACACAAGGTATCGTAATGTACGAGTTTGCCGGTTGCGTCCTGGAAGACAATGAAGCCGGCTACTACGGAACCGATGCCGCCGGATATTTGTTGTACGGCGGAGTTGATGCTCATGAATGCTCCTCTGTCCTGTGGGCGGGGGATGGCGGTCATGAGGGCGGAGGAGGCGATTACGCGGGCGGTGACGGCTACGAACATGACCATGTTGATGGCGACTACGATGGACAAGGGGGTGATGCCGAGGTTGCCATAGATGGCCAGCATGAGGATGGCGGCGCCGGTGCCGATGCAGAAGACGGGGTATTTGCCGATCCTGTCGCTAAGTTTACCGGTGAGGGGGCCGAATAGGAGAGCTGCCAGACCTGTCATACCGTAGAGGATGGAGAGCTGGTCCCATTTCAGGCCGAGGTTGTTGATGGCGAAGGTGCTGGCGAATGGCATGAGCATGTAACCACCGGTGGCGATGAGGGTGGTAGCGAGGAATGCCATGAGGTAGCTTGGTTCGGTGAGGGTAGATGCCAGGTGGTGGAAGGCATTCTTTTCCTGTTTGATAGCGAGGTGGCCGGCTATTGGTTTCATGTAGATCATGATTACGAGGCCTAGTACGACGCCGAATCCGACGATCATGGAGAAGGGGGCATGCCATCCGAAGTGATCGGCCAGGATGAGGCCTATAGGTAGGCCCAGGATCTGGCTAGCAGAGAAGGACATTTGTACGAATCCCATGACGCGGCCGCGTACTTCCATTCGGAACAGGTCGGTGATAATAGCCATGCTTACGGAGCCGATGACACCGCCGAAGATGCCGGTGATGACGCGTGCGATGAGCAGGAAGTGAAAGTTAGGGGCGATGGCGCAGCAGAGGGTACCGAGCATAAAGCCGCCATAGAAGAAGAGTAGCAGTTTTTTGCGATCGAATTTGTCTGCGAAACCGGCGGCGAGGAGGCCGGAGGCGCCAGCACTGAAAGCATACGCGGATACTACGTATCCGAACTGGGTGGTGGTGATGTGCATTTCCTTCATGAGGATGGCGCCTAGTGGCGAGAGCACCATAAAGTCCAGTACGATGGTAAATTGCAGCAGTGCGAGTATGGCAATGATAAAGGCGTCATAGCCGGAGAACACCTTACCAGGTGTTGATGTGTTGGTCGTTGTCATCGTTCTTTGTGTTGGCACTTAAATTAATCTGGTAATTCTTCGCAGTGGTAGCCTGCGTTCGTCAGTAAAGTGATCACATCGTTCACTTGCAGGCCGTTGGTGACGATGCGGAGCACTTTATCAGTGTCTTCGCAATCGACACTCCAGCGGATGATACGCTGATCGGTATCCAGCAGTGGGGCGACATTTTTGACTGCATAGGTGCAGTGGAGATTTGTCTTAAAAATCAATACTTCAGTAGCTGTGCTTGTCATATTGATCAAGTTTCGGATGTGGGTGATGGTTTCCTGTTGTAATTATTTTAGCGTGTGCTAAAAATGAATGTTCATTTAGTATTGCTCATAGAAAAAATATTACGGTCTTAATGCTTTCAGGACCAGTTGTAATGTTTGCATCATGACTTTGTCTGTCATAGTGAAGGTTCTGTTGGCGTAGCTTTTTCCCTGCGTATGGAACTTAATCAATTGGTAGAGCGGTGCGAAGGCTACTGACCAATATACTTCGAAAGGCAGTGTGACTAATTCTTTGCGTTTGATGGCGTTGTTGACGAACTTTCCCATGATTTCTCCGAAGGTGGCTATCAGCGCGTTCATGACCTTCGGGTATAGTGGCGAGTATCTTAGTTGTTCTATGAACTCTACCTGCATCGGGTTTTTCAGGAAGTAATCGGCTCTGTTGCGCCATTGTACTTTCAGGCCTTCTTCGAATGGCATTTCCGGGCTAAAGTTTTTCAGGCTGCTGGTAAGGAGTGCGGTGCTGGCTTCTAAGCCCAGCTGGATGATAAGATCTTCCCGGTCTTTATAGTAGATATAAATCGTAGCAGGAGAGACGCCAGCGGCTTTGGCCAGTTTTTGCATGCTGAGTCCGTCGAGGCCATCTTTTACGATAATTTCAATGGCTTTATTGCGGATGGCCTGTTCTTTATTTTCGTCCCTGGTTCTCATTGCGGACACAAAGATAAGTGAATGATCATTCACTTAAAAATAATCTTTTTGTTATAAATGGGGGAGGTGGTGAGGTGCGAGGGAGAGTGGTGCGAGAGGGGTGTGCGGAAGGGTATGTTTGAGAGGGTGTGGGAAGGGTATTGTGTATACGGATAATTTTGAACTATATATAAAGCGGTTTGCGTAATATTGGTGCCTGTTATGGGACCGAACCGCACCATTGTAATAGGGGACATACACGGAGCATTGCGCGCATTGGAACAGTTGCTTTCCCGCATTTCTCTTCAACCGGGTGATCATTTGATCTTCCTGGGAGACTATGTGGATCGGTGGCCGGATTCGGCGCAGGTGATTGAGTACTTATTAGCATTGGAAGAGCGTTATGCCTGTACTTTTATCCGGGGTAACCACGATGCCTGGTGTCAGGGGTGGTTGGAGACGGCGCAGCCTTCTGCTGCTTGGCTATTGCAAGGAGGACATTCGACGTTGGAAAGTTATATGGCTATTCCGGCTTCCCGTTTGGAGACGCATACTGCTTTTTTTGCCCGGATGTTCAATTATTACGAAGGGCAAGGTGAGCGGCTTTTTGTGCACGGTGGTTTTACGGCGAAGAAAGGCCCTGAGGAGGAGCCTAATGTAGCGGCTCTTTACTGGGACCGGAGCCTGTGGCAATCGGCGATGACGTTGCATAAGCGGGTATTGAAGACGCCTATTTTATATCCCCGGCGGCTAAAGCGCTATAAGGAGATCTATATTGGCCACACCCCTACCCTTCAATACGGCGAGGCGGTACCGATGAAAGCCTGTAATGTCTGGAATATAGATACGGGTGCGGGATATGACGGGCGGATCAGTGCGATGGATGTGGACAGTGGTATGCTCTGGCAAAGTGATCCTGTACCATCCTTATATCCGGAAGAGACGCCCGGCCCATCTGCGTAACAGTTAACCCAGCTATGCGGATATTTAATATTTAACCTGCAGGCGCCCTATTATCTGGCCTCAGGCACAAAACCACTACTATGATCCAGGTTATAATTACTGATGACCATCCTATTGTACGAGAAGGTTTGCGTAATCTTCTGAACACTACCGCCAACATTACGGTAACGGGCGATTATGACAACGGCGCCAATACGTTGAAAGCGCTGGAGACTTTACAACCGGATGTACTATTGTTGGATATCAATCTGCCGGATATGAACGGGTTGGATCTTTGTAAGCAGATCCGGAAGAGGAACAAGGAGCTTTATATTATTGCATTGAGCGTGCATAATGAACAGCCGGTGATCAAGAGTATGTTGCAAAGTGGTGTGAATGGGTATGTGTTAAAGAATGCGGTGAGTCATGAGATCATTGATGCGATCCAACAGGTATGCGATGGTCATTTATACCTGTGTAGCAAGACCCGGGAGGTACTGGAAAAAACGGAAGATTCTGCGTTACCGGAGGTACCGCGTATTACCAGGCGGGAGAAAGAGATATTGCAATTGGTGGGTAAGGGGTATACGACGGCACAGATTGCCGAGAAATTGTTCATCAGTAGTCATACGGTGGAGAGCCACCGGAAGAACCTGATGGAAAAGTTCAAGGTAAACAGTATGACCTCTGTGATCAAACTTGCAGGGGAGTATAATCTCCTGTAGGACTTATTCGACGGAGGGAGGGGGGAATCAACCTTATCATCTGTGAGAGATAATAAGAGCCGGCCAATGATTATGGTTCTGCTCAACCTTGATATCATCACCGGAATATCTATTCGCTTTGTCTTCGGACATCCAAAGATCATGTGTGTAATCCTGTCTATCTAGTATCGCCCCAAAGAATATCTTGTGCTGTATTTATTCCAGATAAAAGTGGGAACCGGCAAAAGCCTGATTACATGGTACCTATCAGACTACCGCCGTATGTAATGCCACTCCGCCAAGCGGTATTACACTGGCCGTTTTCACGACCTGGTGATCGCCTGTTATACATCAAGCAGACCATTAGCCGGCCCCACAGTATTTTATGATGGCAATGGTGAATTCCTTCTGCCACCGGCATATGTATAGTTGTTTAAAAAACCGGGTTACAGCCTGTATATCATCTTATTGTCCAGATAGTTATACAGGGATAAACAGGACTTTTCATTAGTCCTCTTGGTAGATCCTAGCTCATTATACTTCTGTATTGTTGCCTTTTGTGGTCCCCACCACGTTTTTCCTATTGTTCGTTTGCTGTTGTTATTTTCCGGGTGTAAATGATGATACAGGGCGGTGTTCTCTTTTACACGATGGAATACTGGCTGCTACTGGTCTTAGTTACGCATACAACAGGTGTTTTCCGAGTTAACATACTGGCTTGCTACGAATGCGGTTGAACCTATATGTTCGTTACTCTAGTTTGTTTAGCTGTTTCCTTTTCATAAAGGATATAGGCAAATTTATTCCCAATTGGGAGGATGTACAATCCCTGATTATAACTATTTTTTGATGTGCAGGTTTGCGGTCAGTACCGGAAAACTGGTAGAAACCTCTTCTTTTTCTGTCCTATTACTCCATAATATTTGTAGGCTTTTTTGCGTATTGATTATAGGTCGCTGTTATATCTATTCAATATACCTGTTTTCACTCACCTTAAATCCTTTCGTATGAGATCCCTTGCTTGTCTGTTATGCCTATCCCTGTTTATTTATCTGTTGAGTTTAAGTTCGTGTTATAAGGCGGTGTCTATATCCCATGAGGCGGAGGACGCTGTTATTCCTGCGGCTGTTTTACAGCGGCTCCGTCAATCGGGGTTCAGTACGCAGCAGGTACGCCGTGTGCCTGGTGGTTATGTGGTGGAAGGAGATATTTTCCTTCCGGAGTTATTATCTATTCCGGTTACTCCTTCGCCTGTGTTGCGTGTGGCGGGTGTGGAGCAGTACCGGACCAGTTTTCTGATCACGGGTTTACCGAGGGTCATTACGGTGTCGTTGCGTAATCTACCTGCGGCTTATGCCAGTGCGGCCGATAAGGCGATCGACCGATATAATTCATTGAACCTCTTGCTGAAGTTCAAGCGTGTGGCGAGTGGAGGGGACATTGTAATCGAGCACTTCAATTTAGGCGCCGGTAACCTGGGACGATCGGCGGGATTTCCGACGAATGCGGGGCAGCCGGCGGGTCTGATACAACTGAATACGGATACCGGCGGGCTGGGCATTACGCCACCGGAGGATCATCTGGCTACGGTGATTGCGCATGAGCTGGGACATACGATAGGGTTCCGTCATACGGATTATTTCAACCGGGATTACAGTTGCGGCTATACGTTATTGCCGGATGAGGGTCAGGCTGGTGTGGGTGCCGTTGCTATTCCCGGTACGCCTGCGACGGAAGATGCTGACAGCTGGATGCTGGCCTGTATAAACTTTGGGGTGGTACGGCCATTTAACGCCAATGATATTAAGGCGTTGCAATACCTGTATGGTGTGCATTAATTACTGAGGCGACCTTTTTTACCGGAAGGTTATCCGTTACGGATATTAATTAATCCGCCGCGGATACCCTTCCTTTTGCTTTTATTATTCAAATTTGTGCCCCTCCAACCCAACACATTCACCATTAAAATCCGCTTTTCCAGCTTATGTATTCAGATCATATCATCATTGAAGGAGCGAGGGAGAACAATCTCAAGCATGTTTCGCTCCGTATTCCGAAGAAGAAGATCAACATATTTACCGGGGTATCGGGTTCTGGCAAATCGTCTATTGTATTTGACACGATTGCGACGGAAGCCCAGCGGCAGCTGAACGAGACTTTTTCTGCTTTTATCCGGGGATTTTTACCCAAGTATGCGCAGCCTGCGGCGGATGCTATCAGGAATGTGTCTACAGCGATTATTGTGGACCAGAAGCGGCTTGGTGGGAACTCGCGTTCTACACTGGGTACGATCACGGATATCAATCCGTTGTTCCGGGTATTGTTTTCCCGGATTGGGGAGCCGGCGACGGGAACGATGAATGTATTTTCTTTCAACGATCCTGGCGGGATGTGTCCGGCATGTGAGGGTATTGGTAAAAAAGTGGGGTTGGACCTGGAGAAGTTCCTGGATCGCAGTAAGTCGTTGAACGAAGGGGCTATTCTGTTCCCCATTTTTGCGGTGGGCACCTGGTATTGGAAGAGTTATGTTTTCTCTGGCTTTTTCGATGCGGACAAGCCACTAACAGATTATACGCCGGAGGAGTGGCATCAGCTATTGCGGGGTAAGGCTAAGTCGAGTATTGATACGCCGACGGGGCCGATGAATATGACCTATGAAGGTCTTCTCGACAAATTTGACCGGTTGTATATCAAGAAGGAAGGGGATATGTCTACGACCACGCAGAAAAAGGTACAGTCGTTCATTACGAGTGTGACCTGTGATGCCTGTGGAGGGAGCAGGTATAATCCGGCGGTATTGAACTGTCGTATCAAGGGGTATAATATAGCGGATATGATGGCGATGCAGGTGGATGAGCTGATAACGGTAATCGGGGATATAGCTGATCCGTTGGCGATACATATTGTGGGTAGTATCAAAGAGCATCTGCAGCATCTTATTGATATCGGATTGGATTATGTGAGTCTTGACAGGGAGACGACTACGTTGTCCGGGGGTGAGTCGCAGCGGGTGAAGATGGTGAGGCATCTGAGCAGCAGCCTGACGGATGTGATCTACATTTTTGACGAGCCGAGTGTGGGATTACATCCCAGGGATGTTCACCGGCTGAACGAGTTATTGCAGAAGCTGCGCGACAAGGGCAATACGGTTATTGTTGTCGAGCATGATCCGGATGTGATCAAGGTGGCAGATCATATTGTGGATGTGGGGCCCAGGGCAGGTATACACGGCGGGCAGATCGTTTATGAAGGGGATTATCAGGGGTTGCTGGCATCGGGGACTTTGACGGGGCGGTTCATGCAACATCAGCAACCTATCAAGGATACGGTGCGACCGCATCAGGGTTATATTCCGGTCAGCAAAAGTTCTTTACATAACCTGAAATCGGTATCGGTACAAATACCTACTGGTGTGTTGACGGTGGTGACGGGTGTGGCTGGTTCGGGTAAGAGCACGCTGATCAACCGGGTGTTCCTGCAGCAGCATGGGGATGCTATTGTTATTGACCAGTCGGCGGTGGGTGCTTCCAGCCGTTCGAACCCGGCGACATATACGGGTATTATGGATACGGTGCGGCAATTGTTTGGTGCTGCCAATAAGGTGAGTGCTTCTTTATTCAGTTTTAATTCCAAGGGGGCTTGTAAGGCCTGTAATGGATTGGGGGTGATATTGACGGATTTTGCCTTTATGGAGACGATCCGGACGCCTTGCGAGGTATGTAATGGGCAGCGCTTCGAGGAGGAGGTATTGGGGTATCGGCTACACGGTAAATCGATCAGTGATGTACTGGCGATGTCGGTATCGGCGGCGGTGACATTTTTTGAGAAGAAGGATCTGCGGGCGAAGTTGCAGGCGTTGTATGATGTAGGGTTGGACTATCTGACGCTGGGGCAGCCACTCAGTACTTTATCGGGAGGGGAGTGTCAGCGGCTGAAGTTGGCCAGTGAGCTGCATAAGCAAGGGAGTGTATATGTCATGGATGAGCCGACGACGGGATTACATATGTCGGATACGGGGCAGTTGCTGCGTATTATGAACCGGTTGGTGGATGGCGGTAATACGGTGATCGTGATCGAACATAACCTGGATGTGATCCGTAATGCGGACTGGATCATCGATATGGGGCCGGAAGGCGGGCATAAGGGGGGGCAGGTGATTTTCGAGGGTACACCACGGGACCTGTTGCAGGCGCCTCAGTCGCTGACGGGTCAGTATTTGCTTCGATCGTAAAAAGCATGTTAAAAGATTGATACAGTTGTCATTCCTGTTCAAATTTGTGCTGAAAATGGTCTAATTTCAACTACATGAAACTGAAGACTAATCACCCAGCCAATATTACCATTTTCGGAGCGAAAGGAGACCTGACGAATCGCAAGTTGATACCTGCCCTTTACAATCTTTTTATAGATCATCATCTGCCGCCGGATTTCAACATTTACTGTGTTGATTTTCTGGCGGTGGAGGATGTTGTTTTTAAGCAGGAGTTAGCCGATGGCATTGCGGCATTTAGTCGTAGCGGGAAAGCCGATCCTGATCAGTGGGATGCCTTTGCCCGGCGTATTATTTATGTGCAAGGAGATTTCAAGCAGGCGGATACTTATCAATCTTTAAAGGACCGGTTAGTGGCGGCAGATAAAGCTTTTGGTAGCCGGGCGATCCGTTTATTTTATTTCGCCACTGCGCCACGTTTTATAGAGGTTATTGCGGAGGCGTTATATCAGCATCAGCTGTGTAAAGATGAATTTTTGGATCGCATTGTGGTAGAGAAGCCGTTTGGTACGGATCTGGATACTGCCAAGAAGTTGAATAAATACCTGGGCAAGCGTTTTTCCGAGAAGCAGATCTACCGTATAGATCATTACCTGGGTAAGGAGACGGTGCAGAACATTATGGCATTCCGGTTTGCCAACTATGTATTTGAGCCTTTGTGGAACCGGCAATACATTGATCATATCCAAATCAGTGTTGCGGAGCAGGTGAGTGTGGGTAAACGGGGAGGTTACTATGACAGTAGCGGTGCATTACGGGATATGATACAGAACCACCTGTTACAGCTGTTGTGTGAAGTGGGAATGGAGTGCCCTAAGGCTTATAAGGCGGAGCTGATACGGGATGCGAAGACGAAAGTGCTAAAGAGTATACGTCCGTTTACGACCCAGCAGGTGTTCAAAAATGTAGTTCGTGCGCAATATACTTCCGGTGTTGTGGGAGGAGAGTCCAGGGTTGGTTATCGTAAGGAGGAGCAGGTATCACGGCACTCGCATACGGAGACTTTTACGGCATTGAAAATTCATATTGACAATGACCGTTGGAGAGGGGTTCCTTTCTTTTTGCGGACAGGTAAAAACATGCAGCGGCAGGCGTCGGTGATCGTGATCCAGTTCAAGGATTCCCCTCATAAGATATTCAAGGATGATATTGTTCCGAACCGGCTGATCATTAGTATTCAGCCTGAGTTGGAGATCAGCCTGTTATTTGAAAGTAAGGTACCGGGTCCGCAAATGCGGTTATTACCTGTGGAGATGGACTTTACATACCAGGAAGCTTATAAGCAGACATTACCGGAGGCATACGAGGCTTTGTTGCTGGATGTGCTGCATGGGGATGCGACCTTGTTTATGCGTGCTGACCAGGTAGAAGCGGCCTGGAAGGTGGTGATGCCAATACTGGATGCCTGGAAAAAATATCCAGAGAAGAATCTGTTCCAATACAAATCCGGCAGTTGGGGGCCTGCTGCTTCCAATGAATTGCTGAAGCCATATGCGAAAGAATGGTTTCAGTTACCTACGCGGGAAGTGAAACCCAGTTAAGTTATCAATTGCGAATGCCTGGTATTTACCGGGCATTCGTCAGTATAAAATCGTAGGTAGCCGCGGCTCCAGGTATTCCCCCCTCTATCTCTCCTGTTTTTACTATTGTTGCTTTGGTGAGCATATTGAATTTGTAATCTCCGTTATTATCTTTCGTGACTATTACTATGGCGCCGGTGTTGATAGTCGGTTGGTATACGGCTTCGCCCCGTGGAGCGCTTGTTCCGATATTGCAGGTGATTGTAATAAATTTTTCCGTGGGTCTGGCTTCGAGTTCTTCGGCGGAGGTGAGTGTGAAGGGACCGGTTCCATTGTTGGTATAGAATTTCACGGTTATATTACTACCGGTAAATCCTGCGTAGTCATATTCATTTGAGGGGATGGTATACGAGTTGAAGATCAGATAGGGATGTGGTCCATCGTACGATTTGGATTGTGCGGACAGGAAACTGTTATATACGTAGTTGCCTACTGTCCAGCTGCTTGCTTCTTTTTTAGGTTCGGGGGAGTCCGTTTTACCGCCGCATGCGAACAGGATGGTTGCCAATGGCAACAGGTACCATTTTTTGGGTGTCATAGTGGTTGTTAATAACGTTGTTTTTATAATACTAATTGTGCATGCAAGCGGATTAATGCTTGCAGGGGATCGTTGCAGAAGCCGGTATGTACTTTGGATGTTTGTATGACGGTGCTTCTGGTGGCGGTGAGCCATCGGAAGCGGGTCGGGACGTCCAGTTTACCGATAGGACCACCGGCTGGGCTTCCCAATGCTATTTGTTCGAATGCGTTGAGATAGGCGGTTATTTCAGCGATATCGAGTTGTTCTGCAAAGATGCTAAGTCGTCGTTCATCTACTGTGAACAATACCTGCAGGAATTTTATTTTCTGGCAATACAGGATCACACCGACATTGAGAAACTCTTCCCGTTCGACCTTTGGCATGATGCGAATAACGGCGTACTCAAATAAGTGATTTCCTTGCATTTTGTGCTTCTTTTACAAAAATATCGGATGCGGCGATCCTTGTTTTCAGGAAGCCGGCATATACCTGTCTGCGTTCGCCGGCGGTTTCGTCTTCGGCTCCTGCGAGCAGCCATTCATCGGGCACCAGGTTGATGATGGTATTGATACGTTCGTCGGTGAGGAATTGGTGGTATTCGGCATCGACTTGTTCCAATTCGCTGGCTTGCGGTAACAGTACGTGGTCTTTGACCTGTACAAATGGGCGGCGGGCCTGTTCTTCCCAGTTATGCCAGGAGTGATGGAAATAAAGGGAGGCGCCATGATCGATGAGCCATAGATCTTTGTTCCACATGAGCATATTGGTATTACGGGCCGTACGGTCGACGTTTGTCAGCAGGCAATCAAGCCATACGATGCGGGATGCCAGTAAGGGGTCGAGTGTGGTTACGGCCGGATCGTATGTAATAGCTCCTGAGAGGTAGTGCAAGGCGAGGTTGAGACCTTCGCTGGCCCGCAGCAGGTCCTGGATCTCTTCATCCGGTTCTGTGCGGCCGAATGCGCTATCCAGCTGAGCGAATACGATCTCTGGTACTTTGAGGCCCAGGGTACGTGCAAGTTCTCCTCCTATGAGATCTGCGATCAGGGCTTTGACCCCTTGCCCTGCTCCCCGGAACTTGAGCACATACATGAACCCATCGTCTGCTTCGGCAATGGCCGGCATAGAACCACCTTCACGCAATGGCGTGATATAGCGGCTTACATTAACCGTCCTTATCTGCGGATCTTGATTATTCATAATGACAAAAAGAGCAGGAAATATAGATCAAATTTCGCAAATGGCCGGTGATCCTATGCTGTCCGCATGTTATTTTACTGCGAGGAGAGCGCTGTTATTTGAAAATATTCCTTATTTTTAGTCTACATATCTTTTGTCGAGCATCTGAATATTATATCATTTACCTGAGAGCGCCAAGACCTGAACCAGTGTAATCTCTATTATCCAATTCCTTAACGAATCATTTTTCACTAATCTGAGCGCACAATACACAACCATAAATTACAACTGTTATCCTCATTCAACCAAATTCAAATCACATGAACAAGCACATTAGAACCCTAACGATGGCGGCTTTGACAGCTATGACCATTACAGCATGCAGCAAATCTAACGACGCCCCTGCTCCTGAAACACCTGCTCAACAAGACAAGGTATTGTCTTACATCCGTAACCTTGGTTTTCCTGCTTCCAGCATAGAAGATAATGGTGCGGAGTACATTGTGGAAGGCGACATCATCTTCCCCAAAAGTATGGAAGTACCTGGCGGAGATGTGAAAGTTGGTACGGAACAGTACTATACAGGCAGCAAAGTAAGCGCTACCAAAGTCACCAACATCCGTCTGAAGATCGATGCATCCATGACGAGTATGACATCTGAGATCAACGCTGCAATCACCCAGTGGAACAACGTATCCGGCAGCCGGGTAAAGTGGAGTGTTGTCACTGGTTCTTCTTATGATGTTATTATTGTGAACGCTAATCTGGGTAATGGTACCTGTGGTCAGGGTACTTTCCCTTCCGGTGGTAATGCGGGTGGTACTATCCGTATCAACAAGTCTTATATTGCCGGTAACAGTTTTGCACAACGTGCCAGAACAATTTGCCATGAGATGGGGCATAATATTTCCTTCCGTCATACTAACTGGTCTTCCATTGGCGAATCCAGTGCTACAGCCGTTCCGGGTGTAGGAGGTACAGACGCTTCTTCTATCATGAATGGCGGTCAATGTGGCAGCGGCGCCACTGTATTGTCCAGCAAAGACAAACAGGCTACTGTTGCTTTATATCCTAAGTAGTCGTTGTATGAGGTGATCAAATTATTGTGCGGATCACTTTTATCGCGAACGATAATTTGATCCCCGGTAGGTATACTACCGGGGATCGTTTTTTTATATGGTGTTGGCGGTGTTGAGGAGTGTCATTCTCTAATAGCACAAAGCCCCCGGAGAGGGGACTTTGATGAATGCCCGGCGCAATATTGCCGGTTATTGTGAGGGAAAACTTATTTTACTTCCAGCCAGGGACCCGGATCCCAGGTAACTTCTTTGAGATTGGGATCGTTCTTGTATCTTATTTTGAATTTGAGTGTATAGTTCAAATCGCCTTTAGTCCTCAGATGACCTAGCAGGAAATTAGGGAAACCTTCCTGTGGCTTTGGACTTCCTATATTACCCTGGAAGACATCCTGACCGCTCCTGTTCACAAAATATACCTCTTCGATAACGTCGCCCAATGTAGGATTCAAGGGTAGGACATACCAGCTTATATCGTCATTTACATCACAAACGGTCTTTAACTCGGCGCCCCCTTCCTCATAGCGGTTAGCTTGTGGACCATTGGCCACTACGCGGTTATCTATCATGTAAATATGCGCAGCAGGTGTTCCTGCGTCTTTTAGTTTAGTGGTATCACAGACAACCGCCAATTTTACCTGCGGTCTGACATTCGATAGTACAGGATGGTCTTTCTTCATAGTGATATGTTTTTAGGCTAGTTTTTAAGATCTGATATCCAATTCCAGTGTAGAGACCGGGGCTACGCTGTTTCCGGTGACACTATTCCTGGTGGAAATCTCAATATCATACGAATTGGCCTGGGCTTGCCCGGTTAATTGTCCGGTGAAGACATTATCGTTACCGTAGCCGTTACCCGTGTAGACGCCGGGGTCTACAGTCCACAGGTCGTCACCGGAGCCGATAAAAGCAATAGATGGCGCCAGTGTGTAACGGGGATCGAATGGATATACTACCCAGGCTACCTTTTCATTGATCCGGCATCTTGTGCTGAGTTGGTTGGTACCTTCATTTACACTGTAGTTGCTGAGACTTGTATCAATAAAATATACGCCATTGTCTTTATCGTCTACGATACCGGCATCTACAAAGCCGAGTATAAAGGTGGTACAGTCAGCAGGGGGAATCGTTGACTGAGGGGGTATCGGTCGTCTTCTGGTTAAGGGTGAGTGGTGTTCCATAGTTCGTGGGGTATTTTTGTTTGCCTACTCTATTGGAGGTTTTTCGGCATCCACCTGTATGTGTAAGCGCTTCATTCACATACAGCAAATTTGATGTATTGTGTGTAACGGGGTTCAGGTAGTAATGAGGGATTTTAGGGCAGGTAGAAATACGGGGAAGAAGTAGTGCCATCGGTCATAAAAAGCCTGATTCGTATATTTATGCATAAGAAAACAATACCCGCAAAATGATAGAAAACTTATTGATACAGACTGAAAAATTTGTAGCCGCAAATGTTGCAAAGTATACTGAAGATCTTCTGTCAATTTTAAAATTTTCCAACATCACCACAAATGAGCATCAATTATTCAATGATACTATTTTAGAAAAGGCTTGTATAAACTTACATTTTCATCCAGACAGGTTTTTATCAGACAACAAACAAGTGATAGATGGATTGATTGAGACAGGTGTATATAAAAATCAGTTTCAAACTGGCGTTTCTTCGGGAAGTTTAACGGCAAAAACAGGTGAAGACAGGGAGATGTGGGAGAACGAATTATTTGATAATTTCTATACTACCAATATTCAGGACAGGCCTAAGTATGGTTCGCTAAATCTTACGTGCACAAGTGATGGTGCTTCCCCAAGGTTTGGTTCTTGTTTTTTCATCACCTATCCTGAGATAAAGTATAGATGTACTTTCACTTATGGGGACTCCTACCTGCTGCCCCAAGAAAGGGGTACTGCCAAAAAGCTGATCCAAATTTACACCAGGCTTTATCAGGATATCTTTATCAGGAATACCGCGCTAGGCTTTCAATATAAGGGGTTAAGGGATTTTTTCAATCAGACAACGACCTCCTTATATTCTGATACGCTTATAAATAAGCGCTCTCATAATTTGGATTTTTACATAGAGGCGCAAATACACGGACATGTTGACCTGGAGAAAGATATTTCCACATTTGTTGCGGATTACTCCTTTAAAGGTACCGAATTTGAAGATCGCTTTAAGCTACTTTGTGAGCGGTTCAACATATCTTTTGTTTGGAATGCTGGGTATACATTGGACGAAGCTGACTTTCCGAATGATTTCAGGGGTACCGCAACCCAGGATCTTGCAAAGGTAATAGCAGACGATGGGGTAATCAATGCATATACTATCGGAAAAGCATTTTCCAATTCAAAGGTTACATCTCAGTATGGCGATTTGGAATTATTTCAATTGGCAAAATATGTATGGCATTGTCTGGTAAAATATGGGGAATAAAACGAGTAGTGGATACCTTGTTTTTTCGAGTGATTCAAGCTAATAGGGGAAGTGAATTTAATAGCTGGTACAGGCGGCTTGTATTGGAGAAAACAAAAAACCCACAACTTTATCAGTTGTGGGTTTTACCACTTTCGGTGGTTTTTCGTCGGGGTGGCAAGATTCGAACTTGCGACCTCCTGCTCCCAAAGCAGGCGCGATAACCGGGCTACGCTACACCCCGAACTTTCGGGCGGTGAGGGAGGGATTCGAACCCTCGGTACAGTGTTACCCGTACGACGGTTTAGCAAACCGTTCCTTTCGGCCACTCAGGCACCTCACCATCCCCGTTGCAAGGGGTTGCAAAAATAGGAATAAAATGGAATTCACCAAAGGATTTTAAAAAAATTTTAAAAATAGGGGTGAAGGATGGCAGATACGTCTCATAATCATAGTGGTATTTCTTGCTTTTTAGTGTATTTTGAGCTTACACCAAATCCATTGTTGCTAATGAAGAACAGTTGTTATCTGTTGCTGGTAGCGGCTATACTGTTTGTTTCCTGCGGGAATAATACGGAACAGCAAGCAAATACCACAGACTCAGTAGCTATTAAGGCGATCAATGACAGTAGTTTTGCCAGGCATATTAAGGCGCTGGCATCTGATGAATTTCTTGGCAGAAAACCTTTCACGGTTGGAGAAGATAAAACCATCAACTACCTGAAGGAGCAGTTTTCGCAATTAGGTTTGCAGCCTGGCAACGGCGATAGTTATTTTCAGGAGGTGCCGTTGGTAGAAATCGGCTCTAAACCCGAAGGGCCGCTGGTAGTGACCGGTAAGCAGGGTAGTGTTACGCTTCGTTACCTAGATGATTATGTGGCGGGAACGGAAAGAGCGGTGCCTAATGTGCAAGTGGAGCATTCGGATTGGGTATTTGCCGGTTTTGGTATTGTAGCGCCGGAATACAACTGGAACGACTATGCGGGATTGGATGTGAAAGGTAAGACGGTGCTGGTGATGGTTAATGATCCCGGATTTTACGACAGCACTTTATTCAAGGGAAAGACCATGACCTACTATGGCCGCTGGACTTACAAGTTTGAAGAAGCTGCTCGTCAAGGCGCAACTGGTATTATCATCATACATGATACAGCGCCGGCCAGTTATCCCTGGACGGTAGTACGCAGTGGCTGGTCTAAGAGCAAGCTGCACCTGCAGCATGCGGATGACAATATAAAAGCACCTGCCATGGAAGGGTGGATCACCAGTGAATCGGCCGATAAGTTATTTAAGCTGGCGGGTGCAAGTAAGGACCTGCTGCAGCAGGCTAAAAAGCCAGGCTTCAAACCAGTACCGTTGGGATTGCAGTCCTCCCTCCAGATCAATAACAGTATCAAAAAATCGACGTCGCATAACGTGCTGGCGGTATGGCCCGGCACTGACAGGGCGGATGAGTATATCATCTATTCTGCTCACTGGGATCATTTAGGTACGGGAGAAGCGATCCGGGGAGATTCCATTTACAATGGAGCGATGGATAATGCTTCGGGTACTGCTGCATTGCTGGAGATCGCTACCGCTTTCACCAAACTGGAGAAAAAACCATCCCGTTCTATCTTATTCCTTTCGGTGACAGCAGAAGAACAGGGGTTACTGGGATCTGCGTATTATGCAGCGCATCCGGTATACCCGGTAAAGAAAACGGTGGCGGATATTAATATGGACGTACTGAATACTTTTGGGCGTACAAAGGACATTACGATCGTAGGATTGGGGCAATCCGAGCTGGATGACTATGCGCGGAAAGCCGCCGACAAACAAGGCAGAGTGATCGCGGGCGAATCCAATCCATCCGGTGGGTGGTTTTTCCGTTCGGATCATTTCAACTTTGCCAAGGTGGGTATTCCTGCATTGTATGTCGGGGCGGGGGTAGATTCCCGAGAACATGGCCCTGCTTATGGCAAAGAGCAGGCAGAACGTTATGGCAAGGAACGATATCATTCACCGTTTGATGAATTTGACCCTAACTGGAATATGTCGGGGATGGTAGAGGATACCCGGCTGTTGTTTGATGTGGGAGTGACGCTGAGCCAGGAAAGCAGTTTTCCAAAATGGAAGGCTGGCTCTGAGTTCAAAGCTATCAGAGAAAAGCCATAAGGATAAAAGTTTTAACATTTTATGTGTTCCCGCTCCCACCGGGAGGGAACAAGCAATCAAGATAAGCTCAACAGGGGACTATACGCTACAACAGGCCGGGAATTATACTACGACAGGGCAAGACACGTTTAATAAATTAAGATAAGACACGCATCTATTACACATTGCTAAACACTGCGGACTAAAACCTGATAATGAAACAATTCAGCACAGACACGCTCTTAACAGATCCCGTTTACCGGCCGGCGGAGCCATCGACGGCAAAGGACCGCTTTTTTGAATCGTTCATACGTGATAAAAGAGACCTTCCTTTCCTTTATCTGACGATCAACATCTCCCTGACGTTATTACCACTGGCGGTACTATTATATCTCCCCGGTGTGGACGGATGGGTATGGTGGACGCTGGCGATTGCTTACCAGGTATTAAATAATTTTGTCTTCAAAGGTCCATTTGGGTTAATGTTGCATTGTACCAGTCACCGTATATTCTTTGAAAAGAAGTATGGTATCCTGAATCACTACCTGCCCTGGGTGATCGGTCCGTTATTCGGGCAGACACCTGAGACCTATTATAGTCACCATATTGGTATGCACCATCCGGAGAATAATATGCCGGAGGATGAAAGTTCTACGATGGCGTATCAGCGGGATTCTTTCAAAGATTTTTCCCGTTACCTGGTTAGCTTCTTCTTTATGGGTGTTATTCACCTGGTGATGTATTTTGCGCGTAAGAAGCGTAAAAGGCTGCTGATGCGTTCGGTAAGAGGAGAGTTGTTATTTATCGGCATGTGTGTGGGATTAAGTTTTGTGAACTGGCCGGCTACGCTGGTGGTATTTATATTGCCTTTTGTCATTTCCAGGATCATTATGATGCTGGGCAACTGGGCGCAACATGCCTTTATTTGTGCGGAGTCGCCGGAAAATCCTTATAAGAACAGTATTACTTGTATTAATACGAAATACAATCATAAATGCTGGAATGATGGCTATCATATCAGTCATCACCTGAAGCCCTCTATGCACTGGACGGAGCATCCGGTATTTTTCCGCAAGACGTTGAAAGATTACGTTGATAATGAGGCCATTGTGTTTGACAGCATTCACTTCCTGCATGTATTTGTCTATTTGATGGGGAAACGTTATGATCTGTTAGCGAAACATTTTGTGAATATCGGGGATCGTTTTGCTACGGAGGCGGAGGTTATTTCGTTTTTGAAGCAGCGGACGCGTAAGATTGCTTTACCGCTGCCAGTGGCTGAGTATAAGTTACAGGCGATTGCCTGATCCGGTGTTTTTGTCAGTTATCTAATCATATACTATTTATCCGGCGGGGCTTCCCTGCCGGATAACTTTTTTATAGTCTGTGGGCTACCCGGTCGAAAATATATTATATTATCTTTATGAATATGCATAATCATAAGAATAAGTGCCTAAATTTGCGCTCTAACTTTTTTTTATAAAGATAAACGGCTTATGCGTACTGTTACACTGAGAAGGGTAGTGGTCACCGGTTTGGGGGCTCTCACACCTATCGGGAACGATGTAAACACATATTGGAACAGCCTGAAGGCTGGCGTTGGTGGAGCAGGACCTATCACCAGGTTTGACACAAAAGATTTCAAGACCAAATTTGCCTGCGAGTTGAAGGGATTTGACATTGAGCGGTTCATCGACAAGAAGGATGCGCGTAAGATGGATCTTTTCACACAATATGCGATGGCCACAGCGCAAGAGGCCGTTGAAAATGCGCGGCTGCTCGATGAGGGTATTGACAAAACGAGGATTGGTGTTATCTGGGCATCTGGCAACGGTGGCATGCAGACCTTTGAAGATCAGATCGTTGAGTTTGCTCAATCCAATTTTGTACCTAAGTTCAATCCATTCTTTATACCTAGATTGATCTCTGATATTGCGGCTGGACAGATTGCCATCAAATATGGCTTTATGGGTGTAAACTTCTGTACGGTATCGGCCTGTGCTTCGTCCAGCAGTGCTTTGGTGGATGCTTTTAACTACATCCGTTTGGGTAAGGCTAACATTATCATTGCGGGAGGCTCTGAGGCGCCTGTTACCCGTGCTGGTATTGCTGGGTTCAATGCATTAAAGGCTTTATCTACCCGTAATGAAGATCCGGAGAATGCCTCCCGTCCATTTGATGTGGAGCGTGATGGATTTGTGATGGGAGAAGGCGGTGGTGCTATCGTACTGGAAGATTATGAACATGCCATCAAACGTGGTGCTACCATATACGGTGAAATGGTAGGTGGTTCTATGACGGCAGATGCTTATCATCTGACGGCGACGCATCCGGAAGGACTGGGAGCTAAGCTGGGTATGGAAGATGCTATACGGGATGCCGACCTGCAGCTTACGGATGTAGATTATATCAATGCACATGCGACCTCTACGCCACTGGGGGATGTAAGCGAGCTGAAAGCGATCACCAGTTTATTCGGCGATCATGCTGCCAAACTGAATATCAGTGCGACCAAGTCTATGACAGGGCACTTGCTGGGAGCTGCTGGTGCGATCGAAGCGATCGCCTGTATCAAGGCTATCCAGGAGGACATCGTACCTCCGACCATTCATACCCAGGTGCTGGGCGAGGGAATACCTTCCCACCTGAACCTGACATTAGGGCAGGCGCAGCAGCGTCCTGTTAATGTAGCGGTGTGTAATACTTTTGGTTTTGGTGGTCATAATGCTATTACCGTATTTCAGAAATTCAAGGGATAAGATATTGGTTATACCATGATTTGAAGACGGCGCCTATGGACGGGCGCCGTTTTTTATTGGGGTGAAAACGGAATGGATTAATTTTGCTGATCTCTACCAATTATGGTGTAGTTTAGTAGTTTTTAATCAGTGTTCGGGTATGGCAAAAGTTGGCCCGGAAACTGTGTACGGAGATCAATATGGCAAAGAAAAAAAACAATGTATCTGTGGAGGCGAGTGTGCCTGCAGATGAGCAAATAGCTGTGTTTGGCGCCAGGGTCCACAATCTGAAGAACCTGGACCTGCAGTTACCCAAAAACAAGCTGGTTGTGATCACCGGTATCAGCGGCAGCGGTAAATCTTCGCTGGCATTTGATACGATCTACGCGGAGGGGCAGCGACGATATATGGAAAGTTTCTCTGCCTATGCCCGTCAATTCATCGGGGACATGGAGCGTCCGGATGTGGACAAGATCACAGGACTTTCCCCTGTTATTTCCATAGAGCAGAAGACCACTAATAAGAATCCGCGTTCTACTGTAGGGACGATTACCGAGATATATGACTTTCTGCGTTTGCTTTATGCACGTGCGAGCCTGGCCTATTCCTATAATACAGGGAAACGGATGACCCGTTTTTCGGAGGAGGAGATCATGGAACATCTTTTCCGTCATTACCCTAAGAAGAAACTGGTGATACTGGCCCCCTTAGTTCGCGGCCGTAAAGGGCACTACCGGGAGCTTTTCGAGCAGGTGAGAAAACAAGGTTATCTGAAGGTCCGTGTAGACGGGGAGATACTGGATCTGAAAGAAAGGATGCAGGTGGATCGTTATAAGATACACGACATTGAGCTGGTCATCGACAGGATACAGGTGCAGGATGATGCCAGGGTACGGATGAGCCAGAGTGTGCAAAAGGCATTGCAGGTGGGTAAAGGACTCATGTTTGTGATGGATAATGATAGCGGGAAGGTCAGTCAGTACAGTAAACAGCTGATGTGTGAGGATACGGGTATTTCTTATGAGGAGCCGAGTCCGAATACGTTCTCATTCAACTCTCCTTACGGGGCTTGTCCGCGGTGTAAAGGCTTGGGTACTATTTACCAGATCAATATGGAAGAGGTGATCCCGGATTACAGCAAATCCATTGAAGAAGGCGGGTTGGTACCGTTAGGAGAAGCCAGGGATACTTTTACATACAAGCAGGTACAGCAGCTAGCTAAGAAGTATAAGTTCTCTTTAACTAAAGCTATTGCTGATATCCCGGAGAAAGCGTTGAATGTATTGTTGTTCGGGGATGAGAACGGCAAGCTGGAGGTAGATATGAGTTTTGAGGAGAGTAGCGCTACACCTTATGAAACCGATTATGAGGGGGTTGTTAATATGGTACGCCGTTATTTCAACGATACATCTTCCGATCATGTGCGTACCTGGGCAGAGGGTTTTATGCAACTCAGCGAATGTCCGGAGTGTAATGGTACCCGATTGAAGAAGGAGAGTCTTTATTTCCGGGTTGATAACAAACATATTGCGGAGTTGAGTGCGATGGACCTGGACAAGCTGGCTGCCTGGTTCGACGGGATCGAGCAGCGGCTGGAGAACAAGCAGAACCTTATTGCTAAAGATATATTGAAAGAGATACGGGAGCGTTTGGGCTTTTTGCTGAATGTGGGATTAAATTACCTTACGTTGAACCGGGCTACCCGTACTTTATCGGGAGGGGAATCGCAGCGTATACGGTTGGCTACTCAGATCGGTTCTCAGCTGATGGGGATCACGTATATACTGGATGAACCCAGTATTGGCCTGCATCAGCGGGATAATATGCAATTGATAGATGCTTTGCGCAATTTGCGTGAGATGGGTAATACAGTGATCGTTGTGGAGCATGACAAAGACATTATGCTGCATGCGGATCACCTGGTGGATGTAGGTCCGGGAGCGGGTAAGCATGGCGGGCAGATCATTGCACAAGGTACGCCATCACAAATACTAAAACTGAACACCCCGACGGCCGGTTATTTAAACGGCAAACGTTCTATTGCGGTACCGGCGGAGCGTAGAAAAGGTAATGGCAAGTCGCTGGAATTGAAGGGAGCAACGGGTAATAACCTGAAAAATGTGAGTGTGAAGTTCCCGTTAGGTACCTTTATCTGTGTGACCGGGGTATCGGGCAGTGGTAAGTCGACGCTGATCAATGAGACATTGTATCCGATCCTGTCGAAGCATGCGTACAACTCCAAGGCGGTGCCTATGCCTTATAAGAGTATTAAGGGGTTAGAGCACCTGGACAAGGTGATAGAGATCGATCAGTCGCCGATTGGTCGTACACCGAGGAGTAATCCTGCTACTTACTGTGGTTTTTTCACGGATATCCGGCAGTTGTTTTCACAGGTACCGGAGGCCAAGATCCGCGGGTATAATGCCGGGCGTTTTTCCTTCAATGTAAAAAGCGGACGTTGCGATGTTTGTGAAGGAGGTGGTATGCGGGTGATTGAGATGAACTTCTTGCCAGATGTGTATGTTCACTGTGAAAAGTGTAACGGCAGGCGTTATAACCGGGAGACATTAGAGATCCGGTATAAAGGGAAGTCCATTTCCGATGTGCTGGATATGACGGTGGATGAGGCGGTAGAATTTTTTCAACCCGTGACCTATATTTACCGTAAGGTTAAGACTTTACAGGATGTCGGACTTGGCTATATTACCTTGGGTCAATCTGCCGTTACTTTATCAGGCGGGGAGGCACAACGGGTGAAGCTGGCCACTGAGTTATCCAAAAAGGACACCGGTAAAACCATTTATATATTAGATGAGCCCACTACCGGTTTGCATTTCCAGGATATACAGCTGTTGCTGAATGTGCTGAATAAGCTGGTAGAGCGGGGTAATACTGTGCTGGTGATAGAACACAACCTCGATGTGATCAAGATGGCAGATTATATTGTCGATCTGGGACCAGAGGGCGGCGCAGGCGGAGGTACTATCTTGTGCTCCGGTACGCCGGAAGAGGTGTCTGTATGTAAGGACAGTCATACTGCGCGGTTCCTGAAACAGGAGTTGGCATAAGGAGATAATCATTAAATCAGCATTACACTACAACGAACATGAAACCCGGATCCAAGTTATTATGGGTGTTTATCAGTCTCCTCATTGGTATCATTGCCTGTGATAATGAGACCAAAGTATGCGACCAGAGTCTGACTACGAGTTTACAGATGCGCTTTTACAAACCTGACAGTAGTGCTTTGGGCAATCCATCGGGGAATGTCCGGGATACTACTTTACGTAATGTTACACTTTTTGCCTTGACGAGGGATAAGGACAGTGTTTATAAAAGTGTCCCTGCGAGCAGGGTTTATCTGTCTCTTAACCTGTTGACAGATGTGAGCAGGTTTTATCTGCGTATTGATAGTTTCAGTGTACCGGATACGATCAACTTTTACTATAAACGTTCCCAGCATTTCGTTTCGCCAGGATGCGGGTTTGCGACATTTTTCGTGCTGGACTCTGTGACCTCCACTCATAATTCGATTGATTCTTTGAAACTTATTCTCCGGGAAGTAAATGCCGATAATGACACGAATATTAACTTATATTTTTAGCGGATGCCTGCTGGTGTCTGTAGCGGCACCCGCTCAAATTAAGCCTGCTAAGTCGGCTACGCCTACAGATACTGTAGGTAAAAAGGCGTTAGCGGCACCTGCCGAACCGGCTAAGCCTGCTTTTAAGGACAGCACTTACTATCTACAGGGAGGTATCAGGATAGGGTTGGATCTCAGCCGTTTCGTGATAAAGTTCTTTCAGCCTTATCGTACGGATATTGTGATCAACGGGGATGCGAGGATCAAGAAGAACCTGTATGCGGCGATGGAAATAGGTTATAACAACACTTCGCATAGTGATACGGCTTACGATTATAAGGGCAATGGTTTCTTTGCGACTATCGGAGTGGATTATAATTTCCTCAAGAAGTTAGATCCCCAGGAGCATCATATGTTCTATGGTGGTATCCGGTATGGTTTCGGACATATGACTTACGAAGCCCCCCGCTATGTGATCAATGATCCTTATTGGGGCAAGGTAAACAGCAGTTATCCCAAAACCAATGCGATGGTGCATTGGGTAGAGTTGATCGTGGGTTTGCGTACGGAAGTACTTAAAAATCTTTATCTGGGCTGGAATATCCGGCAGCGTCTGCGTGTAAGTAATTCAGCGCCCAGCGACTTCCCTCCTATTGTGATGCCTGGTTATGGCAGCGGGTCGAAGAAATCCCAGTTTGACATGCAATATTCGATTTCTTATTTGTTGCCGTTATGGCGACTGAAGCAGCATGTGCAGATAGAACTTCCCAAGAGCAAAAAATAATTTTCTTTTTTCACCGCATATAGGAAGCCCATTAACTCAGGCGCATTTCTATATGCGGGATATTATCTTCCAGGTACATTTCGCTAGTCTGTTCAAATCCAAAACCGTTATAGAACCGGGTAAGGTACTGTTGTGCTCCGATCTTCACCGGCCCTTTACCATAATGTGCTTCCAGTTCCTGCAAGGCTTTTTCTATCAATAATTTTCCGGCCCCTGTACCTCTGGCTGCCGGAGCAGTAACGACACGACCAATGGATGCTTCTTCATATTTGATCCCTGGTGCAAACAACCGTGCATAGGCGACCAATAGGCCTTGATCATTCAGTCCCATCAGGTGTAATGCTTTCTGGTCGCTGTAGTCTGTATCCAGGTAAGGGCATTGTTGTTCCAGTACAAATACTTCATTGCGCAGGTGCAGGATATTGTATACTTCCGTGCCAGTGAGTGTGTCGAAGGGTTTTACTATCCAGTTCATATAAGGTTTGCTTTTCTGAGTACTATGCGAAAATGTCGCAAGTTACTGTCTAATTTACATTTAAGTTTTACAATTATAGGTATTAGATTTATGGGCCCGCTGCCATATCTGCAACGAGTTATATGATCGTCTGACAAGTAATAATACTGAATAGCAATGAAACACGCTGAAGCCATCCCCTTTCTTTCTCTTGAACATATTACGGTACGTTATCTTGATAAAACATTATTCCAGCAGCTTGACTGGCGAATATTACAAGGGGAGCAATGGGCGATTACCGGTAGTAGCGGATCGGGTAAAACTGCGTTACTGAATGCTATTGCCGGCAAGTTCAATATTATCAATGGCGGTATCCGTTATCATTTCTACGACACTTACCGGGAGCAACATACTATCACTGATCCTTACTTTAATTATCGTAACCTGCTTACATTGGTTGCTCATCACCATCACTTCCGGAATAAGTCAAATACTACGGAGTTCTATTACCAGCAGCGATTCAACAGCAGTGATGCCGGCGATGCACCTACGGTCCAGTCTTACCTGTTCGGGGAAGACAAAGTCGCTACGGCAGCTGAAGAGGCATTGGTTGCTCCATTACGAATAACGCCACTGCTGCATAAGGAGCTGATCAAGTTATCCAATGGGGAGACCCGGCGGGTGATGATCGCCCATGCGCTGTTGCAGCGGCCGGTATTGCTGTTATTAGACAACCCGTTTATTGGGTTGGATGTCAATGCACGGAAGGACTTTACGGCGATGATCGACCAGCTGATCGCAAACGGACTCACTATATTATTGGTCACCAGCCCTCATGAGATCCCATCGTTGGTCACCCATGTATTGACACTAGATAACGGGGCTATTACCGGCAAATATACCCGTGAGGAGTTTGATGCTTTACCCAAAGTGCTCCAGGAACAATCAGCAGACACCAGCCATATGGCAGCTCTTTTGCCAGGGCTGTTAGCGTCTGCCAATAATGCCAGCTATCATACGATTGTACAGATGGAGGACGTGCAGGTAAAATATGGCAATGCGCATATTCTGAACGGCATTAACTGGACCATCCGGGCTAATGAAAAATGGGCTTTGCTGGGGCCAAACGGTGCAGGAAAATCTACTCTGCTAAGCCTTATTAATGCGGACAATCCACAGGCGTATGCTAACCGGATCACATTGTTTGACCGGCGCAGGGGAAGTGGAGAGAGCATATGGGATATCAAGCGGAAGATAGGGTTCATTTCACCGGAGCTGCATCAATATTTTACTTCCCGGGATACCTGTTTGCAGGTGGCGGCATCGGGGTTTCATGACATTATCGGGCGAAGCGGTAAGACCACTCCGGAGCAATTAGCTACGGCAGAGCAATGGCTGGAGGTATTAGCTATCCAGTCGTATGCACAGGAGCCTTTTAAACAAGTACCAGAGAGTATACAGCGGCTGGCGTTACTAGCCAGGGCATTGGTGAAGCAACCACCCCTGCTCATTTTCGACGAACCCTGTCAAGGGCTGGATGCACAGCAGAAATTGCATTTCAAGCAAGTAATAGAGGCCCTCTGTGAGCATATGGAGGTGACATTGATATTCGTCACCCACTACACGGAAGAATTACCGGCATGTGTAGATCATTTTCTACGGCTGGAGAAAGGCCAGGTCGTATCGTAGGCATTCTGCGTAGGGAGGTGAGGGATAAGACCGTTCATGGCATATTAGTTATTATTTCCCTTAACTTTATGTATTCATAAAATACCCAACCTACATGTACCCTAGATCAAAGTACGCGGTAGCAGCAGTTATCACCAGCTGCTTGGTTTTCTTATTATTGACCTTTACCGGATGTAAGCGAGAGCGGAAAGGGATGAATCCTGCCATGGCCAAATATATTGAGGCCTATACTGCGGGGGTTATCTCCAAGCAGAGTACGATACGCGTGCAGCTGGCTGGCAATGTAAATGTAACGCATACACAGAATGAGCCGCTTGAGAAGGAAGTATTCGACTTCTCTCCTGCCATCAAGGGGAAGACTTACTGGGCGGATGCTACTACGATAGAGTTCAGGCCAGATGAAAATCTTGATCCAGGAAAGACCTACAATGTAACTTTTAAGTTATCCAAACTGATAGACGTTCCCAAAGACCTTCATTCCTTTGATTTTGAGTTCCGGGTTATCAAACCTTCTTTTACGGTAGAAGACGGAGGTTTAAAGGCATCCGGCAATACTGTTCTGGACCGTATGAACCTGACCGGTGTGGTAAGTACTGCTGATGTGGAAGATCCTCAGATGATCGAAAAAGTACTGAAGGTACAATATAATGGTAAACAGCTACCGGTGACCTGGCAACATAATGCGTCGGACAAGGCTTCGCGGTTCACTATTGCCAATATTCAACGAGGAAGTGAGGCTCGTAATCTTGATCTCAGCTGGGACGGCGGATCGTTAAAAGCCGCTGGTAATGGCAAAAAAAGCATTGTAGTACCGGCAGTAGGTGATTTTAAAGTGTTGGATATAAAAGCGGTCAGTGATCCTGAACAGTTGTTGCTGGTTCAGTTTTCGGACCCGATCAGTGTTGCCCAGAACCTGGAGGGGCTGATCAGTATCAGCGGGCAAAGTGACCTGCGTTATACGATAGAGGGAAGTGAGGTAAAGGTATTTACGCCTAACCGGCTGGAGGGGAACTATACTGTTATCGTCAATGAGGGTATCATCAATGTCACTGATAAGCGGTTGGGTAAAGGCTTCAGTGGCAATATAAACTTTGAGAATACGCAGCCATCTGTCAGCATTCCGGGTCGTGGGGTGATCCTGCCACAGAGCAGCAAACTGGTGATGCCCTTCGAGGCTGTCAACCTGAACGCAGTTGACGTTACCATCATTAAAATCTATGAAAACAACATCCCCCAATATCTTCAGCAAAACAACCTGGATGGTAGCCAGGAACTACGTCGTGTAGGTAGTCCGGTTGTACAAAAGACGATCCGCCTGGATACTGACAAATCTCTCAATCTTCATAAGAAGAATCGATTCTACCTGGACATGGAGAAGTTACTGCGTACGGAGCCAGGCGCCATCTACCGGGTGACGCTGGGTTTCAGAAAGGCGTATGCCCTGCAGACTTGTACCAGTACGGAAGAGACAGATGCCGACACTCAATCGGAGGATGAGGAAGCCTATTACGGAGAGAAGATTGACGAGGATGACAATTTCTGGGCGCGATATGATAACTACTATCCTTACGGATACAATTGGCAAGAGCGGGAAAGTCCCTGCAGCAATTCCTACTATAATAAAAACAAATGGGCTTCCCGTAATATCATTGCTTCCAATATTGGTCTTACGGTAAAGAGGGGCAATGATAATAGTATGGTGGTGGCCGTAACGGATATACGTGATACCAAACCGATGATGAATGTGGAGCTTGAGCTACTGGACTTTCAGCAGCAGGTGATCTATAAGACGAAAAGTGATGGGGAAGGGCTGGCTATGTTTGAGTTAAAACGTAAGCCTTACCTACTGATCGCAAAAAAGGAAGGCGAGCGAGGTTATCTTAAACTGGATGATGGTAGTTCGCTTCCGTTGAGCCGTTTTGATGTGAAAGGAGCGGAGATACAAAGTGGTCTAAAAGGTTTTATATACGGGGAAAGAGGAGTATGGCGGCCAGGAGACAGTCTGTTCTTAACGTTCGTGCTGGAAGACAAGGAGCACAAGTTGCCCGACAACCATCCGGCTACGCTGGAATTGTATAATCCCAAGGGGCAGTTATATAAACGCATCATACAGTCCAAGCCATTGAATGGCTTCTATAATTTCAATACTCTTACTAGCGCGGACGATCCTACGGGTAATTGGAGTGCGAAGGTAAAAATCGGGGGCGCTTCTTTCCAGAAGAACATTAAGATCGAAACGGTGAAGCCCAACCGTCTGAAGATCAATCTGGACTTTGGACAGCAGGTTGCCTTATCCAAGAGTTCGGCTAACAAAGGTAATTTATCTGCCATGTGGCTTTTTGGCGCTACTGCTCAACACCTGAAGGCGAAGGTGGATGTGGCATTGAGTTCGCAGGCTACCAAGTTCAATAAATTTGACGGCTATAGTTTTGATGATCCTGTAACACGTTTTGAGACGGAGAATAAAACGGTATTTGAAGGGCCACTTAGCGGAGACGGGAATGCGGTTGTGCAGGCTAATCTGCCATTGGGTAAGTTAGCTCCTGGTCAGTTGAAGGCGAATTTTGAAGTGAAGGTATTTGAGCCCGGAGGTGATTTCAGTATAGATCACTTCTCTATGCCTTATAATCCTTTTGCTTCCTATACGGGTATCCGTATTCCGCAGGGGGACCGCCTGACGGGTATGCTGGTAACGGACAAGCCGCATGAGGTGAGTATTGTGAATGTGAATGAGCAAGGTCAGTTATTAAGCGGTACGCAGGAGGTGCAGGTAGAATTATATAAGATACGCTGGCGGTGGTGGTGGGATGAAAATGAGTCTGATGATTTCAGCAATTTCACACAGGACAGTTATAACCAGCTGTTGCAGAAGGAGACCATCACTTTACATCAAGGTAAGGGTAAATGGAATTTGTTGATCCGGCAACCGGATTGGGGTCGTTATCTGATCCGTGTTAAAGATCTGAAGAGTGGACATACGAGTGGGCAGGCTGTATACATAGACTGGCCGGGATGGGCGGAAAGGATGCAGAAAGAGCACCCTGCCGAAGCGGCTATGTTGGTGTTTACGGCAGACAGAACGCAATACAAGACAGGGGAAGACATTGTGCTTACCATACCGAGCAGCGCCGGCGGGCGGGCATTACTGAGTGTGGAGACCGGCAGTAAAGTGCTTAAAACATATTGGGTGGATACCAAACAAGGGCAAACCATTTTCAAGCTCAAGGCGGAGAAAAATATGGCGCCCAACATATATGTAAACGTCAGTTTGCTGCAGCCACATGCACAGACTGTTAATGACCTGCCTATACGTATGTATGGTACTATTCCTGTTTCCATAGAAGATCCGGGTACGGTACTAAAGCCGCAGATCTCGCTACCGGCGACGTTACAACCGGAGCAGACTACCAGTATTACGGTATCTGAAGCACAAGGGAAAGCGATGACCTATACGGTGGCTATTGTTGATGAAGGTTTATTGGATCTGACACGATTTAAAACACCGGATGTACACGGCGCTTTTTATGCCCGGGAAGCGTTGGGAGTAAAGACATGGGACCTGTTTGACTATGTGATCGGTGCGTGGGGAGCGGATATGGAACGTATACTCAGTATCGGTGGGGATGAAGGATTGGATAAGGGTGCCAGTTCGGCGAAGGCTAACCGGTTTAAACCCGTGGTGAAATTTATGGGACCTTTCTATTTAAAAAAGGGGCAAAAACAGACGCATCAATTTAAGTTACCACCCTATATAGGATCGGTAAAAGCAATGGTAGTAGCCGGACAGGACGGGGCATACGGTCAGGCAGAAAAAGTAGCCGCTGTTAAAAAGCCGTTAATGCTGCTCACTACTTTACCCAGGGTACTAGGGCCAACGGAGGTGATCCAGGTACCTGTTACCGTGTTCGGATTGGAGAACAATATACGTAGTGTCAATGTGACTTTTAACTCCAACGGATTACTGGAAGTAGTAGGGGAACGTACTAAAACAGTTACTTTCTCTCAACCCGGAGAGCAACTCGTTTATTTTGATGTACGTGTTAAATCGCAGGTGGGCATAGCGAAGGTGAAGATCAGTGCCAGCAGTGGCCGTGAGCAGGCGGAGGAGGCTATAGAGCTGGAGGTGCGTAATCCTAACCCGGTTATCACCAATGTTACTGAGCAGACGCTTATCGGCGGTCAGCAATGGAGCAGCAGCTATCAACCGGTGGGTATGGCAGGTACTAATAAAGGTATCCTGGAGGTATCTACTATTCCGTCGCTCAACCTGGCTAAGCGGTTGAGCTACCTGATTGCTTATCCTCATGGTTGTGTGGAGCAGACCACTTCTGGTGTCTTCCCACAGCTGGTGCTGGGGCAATTGACAAATTTGAAGGAAAGTCAGCAAGCGGAAATTGATCGTAACATTAAAGCGGGTATTAACCGGTTGAAAGGCTTCCAGACTTCTGATGGTGGTCTTAGTTATTGGCCGGGTCCGGGTAATGCCGACGAGTGGGGCACCAATTATGCTGGTCATTTTATGCTGGAGGCGCAGGCCAGGGGTTATACATTGCCGGCGGGCTTCCTGGATCAATGGAAAAAGTACCAACGCAATAAAGCAGCGGCCTGGGCACCCAGTACAACTAACTTCTATGGTGGCGATCTGACACAGGCTTACCGGCTGTATCTGCTGGCGGTGGCTAAAGTACCTGAGTTAGGTGCTATGAACCGGCTAAAGAATTTCCAATATTTGTCGGATGCAGCGAAATGGCGGCTGGCGGCAGCTTATCGTTTATCCGGCCAGCCAGAGATCGCCAATTCGCTTATAAAAAATCTACCTACTGACGTCAAACCATATACGCAGCTCGGCGGTACTTATGGTTCGGATCTTCGTGACCGTGCTATGATACTGGAAACGCTCACCTTATTGGGCCAACGTAACCGCGCAGGAGAACTGGTTAAACAGCTGGCAGCGTTATTATCCCAGGACACCTGGTATAGTACACAAACGACAGCTTATAACCTGATCGCCATTGCGAAATTCTGCGGTGCGAATACGGGTGGTAGTAAGATGAGTTTTTCTTACCAGTTGAGTGGCAGCAAGGGTGTGGTGAATGAAAACTCTTATGTGACGCAGTTGCCGGTTAATGTTAACAGTGCCAGTGGAACGATCAGTATTCATAACAATGGTCAGAATGTGCTGTATGCAAGGCTGATCTTACAGGGACAACCGGAGGCAGGCCGTGAGCCGGTGGCGGAGAACAATCCGGCAGTATTGGGTATGCAGGTGCAGTATCGTACCCGCGACGGCAAGCCGTTGGATCCGGCTACGTTAAAACAAGGATCGGACTTTATGGCGACGGTGACGATACAAAACCCGGGTAACCGTGGTTACTATGAGCAGATGGCCTTAACGCAGGTGTTCCCATCCGGATGGGAGATATTAAACACCCGTTTGATGGAAAGCGACAGTGCGTTCCAGACATCTCCTTATACCTATATGGATATACGGGATGACCGCGTCTATACTTATTTCAATATTGAGGAACGTAAGGCAGTTACTTACAATGTGCTGCTTAATGCAGCTTATCTGGGACGGTATTATTTACCAGCCACTTCCTGTGAAGCGATGTATGATAATAAGATACACGCTTTTGTACCAGGTAAGTGGGTAGAGATTGTGAAATAGTGCACATGACGAGAGGACAACGTGTAAGGAGCTGGATGATCCGCAGGAAGTGGTTATTAGTTATTACAGGTATATTATTATTGTTATACTATCTGTGTTTGCCGGCTCCTTTATTTAAGGAGCCGACTTCTTATGTGATAGAGGATAGTAACGGAGAGTTACTGAATGCCAGCATTGCTACTGACGGGCAATGGCGATTTCCGGTATCGCCGGCTGTTCCGGATATGTTTGCGAGATGTATTGTTGCTTACGAGGATAAGCGTTTTTATTATCATTGGGGGATTGATCCTATTGCGATGGCCCGTGCTATTCGCCAGAACCTATCGCGGAAGCGGGTGGTTAGTGGTGGGAGTACTTTGACGATGCAGGTGATACGATTGGCCAGGAACCAGCCACGTACGCTGTGGCAGAAGCTGATAGAGGCGGTGTTGGCTACCCGGTTAGAATTTTCTTATTCCAAACGCGGTATTATTGGTTTATATGCGGCACACGCTCCTTTCGGTGGGAATGTGGTCGGTTTGGAAGCTGCGGCGTGGCGTTATTATGGCCGTAGTCCCGGGCAACTATCGTGGGGGGAGATGGCGGCACTGACGGTATTACCTAACAGCCCAGCATTGGTACATCCGGGGCGTAACAGGAACATCCTGTTACAAAAAAGGAATCAGCTATTAGACAGACTACAACGCAATGGCACGCTGGATAGTACGACCTGCCGTTTATCCAAGCTGGAGCCTTTGCCGGACGCTCCTCTCCCACTTCCACAGCTGGCTCCTCATCTGCTGAGTAAGTTCCGGAAGGATATGCCGGCAGTAGACCATGATGGCGATACCCGTATAAGGACGACGGTAGAAGCGGGATTGCAAAAGAATGTGATCCGTATTGTAGAACGGTATCAGCAAAGTTATAAGGCCAACGGTATCAACAATGCTGCTGCCCTGGTACTGGATGTGGAGACTGGTAATGTGCTGGCCTATGTGGGCAATGTTTACCATCCGGATGATCCGGAGTTGGAGAGCCATGTGGATGTGATCCAGGCTCCCCGTAGTCCCGGAAGTACTTTAAAGCCTATTTTGTACAGTGCGATGCTACACGACGGTATGATCCTGCCTCATACACTAATTGCGGATATACCCACGCAGATCGCCGGTTATACGCCACAGAATTTTGATCTGGCCTATGACGGAGCGGTGCCTGCTTCCAAAGCGTTGGCAAGATCGCTCAATATTCCTTTTGTACGCCTGTTACAGCAGTACCGGTATGAGAGGTTGCATGCATTGCTCAAGCAGCTAGGTATTTCAACGCTCGGTAAACCTGCGGATCACTATGGGTTATCGCTGATCCTGGGAGGTGGGGAAACGACCTTATGGGAGCTTAGTGGTATTTATGCCAGTATGGCCCGTACATTACTGCATGTAGCGCAATACCAGGGTAAATATGATGCGGATGATATACACGGACCCAACTATCAGTTGAATTTGGAACGTCGTTCTGCGCATACGCCATCGGCATATGGGCCTATGGATGCGGGATCTATCTGGTATACCTTTCAGGCGATGCAGGAGGTGATGCGACCCGGGGAGGAATTGTTATGGCAGCAATTTTCCTCTTCTCAGCGTATAGCCTGGAAGACGGGTACCAGCTTTGGGTTCAGGGATGGATGGGCGATAGGTGTAACACCCAGGCATGTGGTGGCAGTATGGATCGGGAATACGGATGGGGAAGGCAGACCTGGGCTGGTAGGTGTTTCCACGGCAGCGCCGGTGCTTTTTGATATCTTCCGGTTACTGCCCAATGATGGGTGGTTCAAGACACCTTATCAGCAGATGCAACAGATACCGGTATGTCGCCAGAGTGGGCACCGAGCCAGCGATCAATGTCCGGATACAGATACCATGTGGATACCTGTCGCCGGATTAAAATCGAACGTATGTCCTTACCATCAGCTGGTACACCTGGATCCCAGTGGTAAATGGCGTGTAACGGCGGACTGTGTTCCTGCGGGGCAGATACAACATCGATCTTGGTTTGTATTACCACCCGCTATGGAATACTATTACCGTTCAAAACATTACTATGAATCGCTGCCACCTTACAAGCCGGAGTGCCTGGCGACGTTACAACAGGACAAAGCGCCCATGGACCTTATCTATCCCAGAGCGGGTGCGCGTATATACGTCCCTGTTGAGATAGACGGAACGCCCGGGGAGGCTGTTTTCACAGCTACACACAGTAATCCTGCAGCAAAAATCTACTGGCACCTTGACAACCAGTTTGTCGGTACTACCAGTGACTTTCACCAACTGGCCCTTCATCCACCGTCGGGCAAACACATGATCACGTTAGTGGATGAGAATGGGGAGCAGCTCCAAAGCAGTTTTGAGATATTGGATAAACAGCAATAAGGTGTTGTCTTAATAATTGTATTTCTCTTTCCAGAGTGCTTTCAGATAACGTCTCAGTTCATCTTCCCGCGGGTTTTTCCCCGGATCATAAAATTTCGTTTCACTGATCTGCTCCGGCAAGAATTCCTGGAGTACAAAGTTGTTTTCGTAGTCGTGGGCATAAGCATATCCTTTGGCATATCCCTGATCTTTCATGAACTTGGTAGGTGCGTTCCTGATATGCATCGGTACCGGCAGGTCTCCGGTTTTGGATACGATTGCCTGGGCCTTGTTAATGGCCATATAGGAGGCGTTGCTTTTAGGAGAGGATGCGAGATAGGTGACACATTGGGACAATATGATACGTGATTCCGGGTAGCCTATCAGATTGACGGCCTGGAAACAGTTTGTTGCCAGGAGCAAGGCGTTGGGATTGGCATTACCGATATCTTCTGAGGCCAGTATTACTAAACGGCGTGCGATGAATTTCACATCTTCTCCCCCTTCTATCATACGGGCGAGCCAGTATACGGCTGCATTGGGGTCGCTTCCTCTGATAGATTTGATAAAGGCAGAGATGATATCGTAGTGTTGTTCTCCGCTTTTGTCGTAGATGGCCACGCGTTGCTGTGCGATGTCCATTACTTTCTGGTCGGTGATCACTATGGGATCTTCCTGCAAGGTATCTACTACCAGTTCAAAGAGATTGAGGAGTTTGCGGGCATCGCCTCCGGAAATATTGAACAAGGCGGTGGTTTCCTTCAGTGATATATTTTTTCCTGCCAGCCAAGGATCTCTTTCCATGGCTTGTGCCAGTAATTGTTCCAGTTCGGTTTTCCCCAGGGGTTTGAGTACATATACCTGACTGCGGGAAAGTAAGGCCGCGTTGACTTCGAATGACGGGTTTTCAGTGGTCGCACCGATCAGGGTGATGATCCCTTTTTCGACTGCCCCCAATAAGGCATCCTGTTGGGATTTGTTGAAGCGGTGTATCTCGTCGATGAAGAGCACTGCATGTTGTTGTTTACGGGCGATCTCTATTACTTCTCGTACTTCTTTTACGCCGGCGGAGATGGCGCTGAGTGTATAGAAGGGTACCTGGAGGGTGTGTGCGATAATATTAGCGATCGTGGTTTTACCTACGCCAGGCGGGCCCCACAATATCATAGAAGGTATTCTTCCTTGCAGGAGTGCCTTTCTCAAAATACTACCCTGGCCGGTGAGATGTTCCTGCCCGACCAGTTCATCCAGTGATGCTGGTCTCAACCTTTCTGCTAGTGGTTCCATGCTATTTACGTTTTATTTCCCCGGGGGTATTTATTTCCCGTTATTAATGCTATTCATCTTTAGCTCCATGATCCCTTTAATGGAGCGGGCTCTTGTGATTGCCAAACGGGCCTTTTCTCCTTCGAACAATTCCTGTACCGTACTTTCAAAAAGTTGCAGCCAGCGATCAAAATGGGCGGGTTGCAATGGTATGCGTTCGTTGAGGCGGAAGTGGGGGTTCATGGGATTGCGGCTATAGGCGGTACCATCCAGGAGGATATGTTCCCAGAAGTCGTACATAACCGGCAGGTGAGCGGGCCAGTCTACTTTTGCGACGTCGTTGAAAATAAATCCGATCACCTCATCTGCTTTCACCTTGGTATAGAAGGCATCAATGAGCAGTATAATATCGTTCCTGTCTTTGATCGTACCTTTTGCCATAGCCTGAGCCGCTAGTATTGTTTGTCTTCTGTATCGATATCCTGTTGTTGTGCGGCGATGCTTTCCTGCCTTAGTTTCCATTTTTTGAGGAAAAAGAATGACAGTATGCAGTTTACCAGTACTGCGCAGCCATGTAAAATGATGAATGTCAGGAAGCCGTTCATGACTTTTTTTACTGCGGTGATGCTTACGTTCTGTTGTTCAGCCGGCAGTTGTTCCATCATTTCTTTTATGGCGTCGTCGCTGCGTATGCCCAGGAAGAGCAGGCAACCAGCGATCATGTATAGGGCATATAATATGGCTAATACGCCCATGATACGGATACCACCTGGTGTATTTTCCTTCAGGGGGATTTCCGGATGCAGCAGGCTTCTTTGCAGATATAATGATAATATGCTATGGATGAATACTACCCCCAGGACCATCATGACGAGCAGTCCTTGGGAGAGGGAAGGTAGGAATGCGATAGACATGAGGGAGGATACCAGGAAGAACCCGATGATCATCAAATTAATATTGGTGAGTATTCTAAACACTTTAAAACTTATAGACATATAGTTCTGCTTCATTTAACGCCCTACAAACCTAGTTAAATTTTAACTTTTTATGGGTTTCGGGGGTATTTGGCGTTTAAATCTGCTTACCATTTATCATAAGCATGGTAGCGAGTTGTTCTGTTTTCCTTAAATTTAGAGATTAAACCTGATGTTTACTTATGAAGAAATCCTACGCTAAATGGCCGTATATGGCGGCTATGGTCGCTATGACAGCCTGCGCCCAACAGGGGTCGAAGGAAGCCGGAGAGGCATCGGATACCGCCCGGGTGCCCGCTTTTGAGCTCAGTAATATAGATTCCACGACCCAGCCCTGCGACAATTTTGACGATTTTGCCAATGGCAACTGGAAAAAGAACAACCCGATCCCGGGTACGGAGAGCCGCTGGGGATCTTTCAATGTGCTTGATAAGCAGAACAAGGAGATCCGTTTGAAAGGCATTATTGATGAGATCGTGGCTCAGACGGGATTGAAAAGTGGAACGGAAGAGCAGCAGATCGCCGATTACTACAAGTCCTTCCTGGACACAGCTACTATCGACAAGCTCGGTATTGCGCCTTTACAGCCCTGGTTGGATAAGATCAATGGGGTTCAGTCTTTGAACGACTGGATGAAAGTGACCGGTGAATTGCAACAATTCCGGGTATTGTCATTTTTCAAGGTAACGGTGGATGCGGACGAGCGTAACAGCAAGGTAAATGCAGTTCACGGTGAGCAGGATGGTCTGACACTGGGAGAGAAAAGTTATTATGAGCGACAGGACTCCAGTACTGTTAACGTGCGTAAGGAGTATGTACAGCATATTGATAAAATGTTTGGCCTGGCTGGGTTCAAAGATGCGAATCCCGGGCAGACGATCCTGACATTTGAGACTAAACTGGCGGGGCTGCAACTCAGCAATGTAGAGTTGCGTGATCCTGTTAAGACTTACAACAAAACCAGCTATGCGTCGCTCAAAACATTTGCGCCTGCTATTGACTGGGATGTATATACCGGAAGTCTTGGTGTAAAGACGGATACCATTATCCTGCAGAACATCGATTATCTGAAAAAGACGAATGGTTTCCTGAAAGCCGCACCTATAGAGACACTGAAGACTTATACCCGCTGGCAGTTACTGACTGCTTTTGCGAATAGTCTTCCCAAGCCGCTGGATGATGAGTCATTCCATTTCTTCGGAACGATCATGCGTGGTACTAAGGCGCAGAAAACCCGTGCTGAGCGTGCTATCCGCTCTACCGATTTTACTCTTGGTATGCCGTTGGGTAAGTTGTTCGTGAAAAAATATTTTCCGGAGAGCTCCAAACAGAAGGTATCTGAGATGATTGAGAATGTGCGTAAGGTGTATGGTCAGCGTATTGATCAGCTTACCTGGATGAGTGATTCTACTAAAAAGATGGCTCACCAGAAGCTGGCGGCCTTCACTTATAAGATCGGTTATCCTGATAAGTGGAAGGATTATTCTTCCATCAAGATACAGCCTAATACGCTGATAGAAAATACCATTGCTTCCCTGCGTTACAAACACCAGGAAAAGTTGGATAAGATCGGTAAGCCGGTAGACAAAAGTGAGTGGCTGATGTCTCCGCAGACGGTGAATGCTTATTATAACCCGGTTAATAACGAGGTGGTATTTCCGGCAGGTATCCTGCAGCCACCTTTCTTTAATCCTAATGCGGATGATGCGATCAACTACGGAGGTATTATTGCTGTGATCGGTCATGAGTTTACCCATGGTTTTGACGATCAGGGTTCTCAATTTGACGCGGAGGGTAATCTGCGTAACTGGTGGACACCTGGTGACCGGGCTAATTTTGAGAAACTGGCGAAGGGTTACACCAATTATTTCAATGGTATTGAGGTATTGCCTGGTTTCCATATCAACGGTTCGTTGACTTTGGGTGAAAATATAGCTGACCTGGGTGGTCTTACGCTGGCTTACTATGCGTTGAAGCAATCGCTGGAAGGTAAGCCGGAGCCGGCCTTGATAGACGGGTTTACCTGGCAGCAACGCTTTTTCCTGGGCTGGGCGCAGGTATGGCATACCAATATTACGGATGCTGCGCTGCGCAACCAGATACAGACTGATCCTCACTCTCCGGCGACGGCTCGTATCAATGCGCCGTTACGTCATCTGAAAGAGTTTGCAGATGCCTGGAAATGTGCACCTGGCAGCAAGATGGTACTTTCTGATTCCGCCCGTATAGTTATCTGGTAATCCGATCTATTTGTCAAATATAAGTCTGAAAACGTATGTTTTCAGGCTTTTTTCTTTATATAAAAGGCACGAAAAAGCAAATTGCGGGAACGAATTTGACTGTACCTTTGTTCCTATGATAACTTTAATCAAACAATACCGACAAGAGTTACGTAATATATTGCTGCTTGTGCTGGCGGCGCTGGCTTTGCCATATGTACCGCAGGTATTTCACTTCCTGGCGACCCAAACGGGTACGATCATCTGTATTGCGCTGCTGTCCGGTTATATTATCGGGATGAGCCTGAAGGTACATTATCGCATATTGCTGATGCGTATAGCGCAGGAGAAGTAGCTGATCATTTAAAAGAACTGCATGAAATATACATTTGCTATTATCGGGTTATCTATGATAGCCATTTTGGGGGCCTGTCAGCAGCAGGCTTCGCAACAGCAGGCTCCTGCACAGGAAGAGCAAGCTGTTCCGGTTGCAGCCAGCCCGCTTGTGGCGGATAAGTTACCAGATCCTGTGTGTGAGATGCCTTATGACACGGCCTATAAGGAATGGGCGGTATATAAATCCGATACTTTACATTTTTGTTCTCCGACCTGTAAGGAGGTGTTTGAGAAGAACCCTGAGAAGTATATGGCTAAGTTGAAGCATTGATTTTAGTCACCAAATAAAGAGGGCGCTTTTACCAGGTAAAGGCGCCCTCTTTGTTTGTTATACTTTCCGGAATGGAAAAAAAGGCCATCTCTATGCAGAGACGGCCTTTTTTTATTATCGCTTATATCAAATCGTTAGAAGCTGTAGCGGAGTCCCAGTTGCATCTGGTGACGTGACGCAAAGAAGTCCTTTGAGTACGGTGTGCCAGGATCGGACCAGGTATAGGTAGGATAAGCATTAGAGCCAGCGGGAGCAGGTGTTTTTGATTTGAGGCCAATGCTTGCTGTTGAGTTAAATGTATTGGGGGAGAAATATTGGATACCCCAATCTTTATTAAGCAGGTTGGTGAGGTTCACGATATCGTAAGTAACGGTGAGGGTATGTTTGGTTTTACCGTTACCCAGTACGAAATCTTGTGTGAGGCGGAAGTCTGCCTGAGTATTCCAGGGGGTACGACCACCATTACGTTCTGTGAACTGACCACGTCTGCTGCGCAGGTATTTGTCGTTGTCGATATAGTTATCGAATTCGGCAGCCTGCTGTGCAGCAGTTTTAGTAGCTGAATTTTCGAAGAAGTTGATGGTTTCACCCACTTTAGGAATATAAGCCAGGCTCACCTGCTGTGGTGTGTTTTGTACGGTGGCGTTCATGAAGCCGTAGGAGAACGGTAGACCGGACTGGGTGTTGAAGAACACGGCGAAGTTGGATACGAAGCGGCCTTTACGATCCCATTTCACTTTATAGTTCACGGTGGATACGATTCTGTGACGGATATCGAAGTTAGAGTAGGCCAGCTGGGGATTGTTTGGATTGAGTGCCTGGTTCAGCTGCCAGTTGGACTCCATGGAGTTACGGATACCATTGGTGATATCTTTGGATTTACCATAGGTGTAGGCTATCATTGCGTTCAGGCCAAAAGCGAATGTTTTGCTTACCTGACCAGTGATGCTATAGCGGGAGCCATCTTTTGTATTGGAGAGCAGGTAAGCATTGGTATACTTATCGTTGATCTTACCACTTGGGAAGATAGGCTGTTGTTTGTTTACATCATATACATAGTAGTAAGGGTTATCTACGATGTTGATCTGCTGGAATTTCAGGTCATAGATCACTTTAGTGTAGATACCTTCTATGCTGAAGCGCCACTGATCCTGGGTGGTGTAATCGAGGGCGAGGCTGCTTCTCCATGCCTGTGGCATTTTGAAGTTGTTATCGATCAAGTCTACCTGGGTAGCCCCTTTTGCATCTTTTACATCTTTACCCTGTGCGGTTACGAACTGTGCGATACCATTAGGAGAGGTAGAGATGGGGTCGGAGCCCGCTACGGGTTTGCTTGGGTTGGTGCCGGTGTATGTGAAACGGGTATCGTATGCACCATAGGTCACGCCATTGTTGTAGTAGGCATATCCTAACCATGCGAATGGGATGCGGCCGGTGAAGAGGCCGGTACCGCCGCGTAATACGATGCTCTGATCGCCTTTGATATCGTAGTTGAATCCTAATCTTGGAGAGATCTGTACGCTGTTCAGGTATTTATTGCTGATATCTTTTGGCAGTGTGTAGTTGTAAGTGTTACCATAGTTGGGATCTACCGGTGCGTTGGTTGTTTTGTCGCTCAGCGGTTGTTTGTTGGGCAGACCGGTATAATCGAGGCGAACACCCGGTGTTAGGCGGAAACGATCTGACAGTTGGATATCATCCTGTGCATAGAGGCTGAGCAGGTTTACTTTAAACTGTGCCGGAGGGTTATCCCAGATGAAATCGCGGGTGTTGTTGGAGTAGTTAAAGTTACCTCTTACGCGGGACGGTTGGTTAGCGAGGAAGTCAGCGATAGAACCGTATTCTACGCGGCCGTTCCAGGAGTTTACGAAGCCATATGTGATATTATAGAATTCGTTGTGTGTACCGAAAGTAAAGGTGTGATTGCCTTTAAAGAAGGTTACGTTATCGGTGAATTCGAAGGTTTTTTGTTTCATGTTGAAGATGCTTGCTTCTCTATCTGTACCCAGGAAGATGGTACCGCCGGGTGCGGCGATCTGGATCTGCGGGATAGCGGGGTTAGAGAGGGGCTCGCGATAATCATGAATACTGGAGTAGCCGATGATGAGGCTATTGGACCAGGCGTTAGAGAAGTGGCTTTTCAGCTCGAGTACTGTAGAGCTTTGATTGTTGACCTGTTTGAAGTCGATACCACCGAAGCGGAAGTTTTGCTGATCCCGTTCCAGGTTGGTAGCACTGGAGGTGATGGTATTATTGCGTATGGACAGTTGGTGTTTGTCGTTGATGATCCAGTCGATGCGGTTGAAGAATTTGTTGGAGTTGGAGTAAATGCTGGTGTTACCGTAAGTACCAGGATCTATGCCATATGTGTTCTTCATGCGATTGGTGATATTGATGGCATCTTGTTCGCTGATGAGGCTTTTGATATCAGGAGAGCCGGCAGCGAGGATCACAGGGTCCTGGCGGCGGGTGATTTCTTCGTTGGTAAAGAAGAAGAGTTTGTCTTTGATGATGGGGAATCCCAGTCTTACACCTGTTTGATAGTCATGGAAGTCGGAAGGCAGTTTGGAGCCATCGCCTGCATTATTTTTACCAATCATGAAAGCGCCACGGCCGTATCCGTATACGGAGCCATGGAATTCGTTGCTACCGCTACGTGTAACGGCGTTGATGCTACCTCCGAGGAAGTTACCGATCTTCACATCGTACGGTGCGAGGTATACCTGTATGTCCTGGATTGCGTCGAGGGATACCGGGTTAGTGCGTGTGCTGCTACCTGGTTGTCCGGAGGTGTTGCCTTGTCCGCCGAGGGAGGGGCTGAATCCGATCGCATCGTTATTGATGGCACCATCGAGGGTGACGTTGTTGTATCTATAGTTAGTACCCAGGAAGGAGTTGTTACTGCTTTGTGGTGTAACGCGGGTAAGATCCTGGAAGCTGCGGTTGAGGGAAGGCAGCGTTTTGATCTGATCCTGGTTAACGCGGGTACCACCTGGTTTACCTGCAGCGGAACCTTTTACCACTACTTCGCTCAGGGCGGTTGATTCTTCTTTGAGTTGGAAGTTGAAGGTGGAGATACCCAGTCCGAGGTTTACATCTGATCTTTCTTCTTTACGGTATCCGATGAAGGTTGCGGAAACGGTGTAGGGGCCACCCGGGTTAAGGTTGGGTATCATGTAGCGACCATCTGCGTTGGTCTGTGCGCCATATTTAGCGCCTGTTGATGTGTTAACGGCCTGTATGGTGACGCCGGGGAGGGGTTCGCCGGCAGGACCGGCTATTTTACCGGTGATCTGAGAGGTGGTGATCTGCGCCTGCAATCCGGTGAAGGATACTGTTGCGATGATCATCAGCATGAAAAATTTGAGTAATAATCGTACCACGTGAATTAATTTGCGGCAAACCTATTAACGAATTGTTACGCTTATGTTAAGTCCATATTAAGGGAATGTTAACGCTCTTTATATGACAAGACGCAGACGATTATATTAAAACGGCCTTAAGAAGCCGGCCATCAGCTTAAAAACACCTTAAAAAGCCCTTTCTCCAAACAAAAAACGCCCCGCTCATTTACGAGGATTTTAGCCACTGTCGGGCAAGAAGACGGCTAGACAAGATGGCTTTGGATGTATAATCAGCGTTTATGGGTGGTGGGGTATAAATAAAAAAAACCGTCCCGGAAACGGGACGGTCAAAATAAAAAACAGCTTATGAAAATCTACGCTTAAATACTAGTAGTTAGTGTTGTTGGGATCCCAGTTGGTCCAACCTTGTGCCCAAGTGTCGTTTACGTCGAAGGCACCAGCATAAGTTACTTTCTTGAAGAAAGTACCGCTGATTTTAGCGCTGGTAAATTCAGCTTTATTCAGCAGTGGAGAACCAGCAACCGGACGAGCATCTACCGTTGTCAGAGAAGCCAGGTTAGCCAGTTTCAGATCTGCTACGGTGGTGATAGAAGCATCATTTTTGAATGTTGCGTTCACCAATTTTCCGATGATATCCCAAGTAGCAGGATTGGTAGTTAAATATTTACCGGTTGGGAATGCAGCAACGATGTTATTCTTGATCTGCATATCGCCATTATCGAAGAATCCTTGAGAGAGTGCGCCATCGATGAAGATGCCTGCATCGGGGAAGGAAGCGAATACGGAGTTGAATACGGACAGTTGTGTACCTCTTCTCAGGTGAGCAGCTCTTTTGAACGCGTTGTTGTTAGGCAGTACGGCACCTGTGATAGCGGTGGGTCCGAGGAAGGTCATGTTAGAGAAGGTAGGAGCAGTGATAGGCTGGCTCAGTGTAGCAGGAACCGGATCTTCGTTGTCAGATTCGAAACCATTAGAAGCACCACCTGAAAGCGCCCAGTCAGACAGGTCTTTATCTCTTACAGAAAGACCGAACTGTACGTTACCACGATAACCGTTGTCAGTATCGAAATCATCATCCAGGCCACGGAAAGCGATCAGGTTTTTAGCGTTCACGGTACCACCCCACCATTCGAAGGAGTCGTCGCCGGAGAAGCTTACTTGAACGTTTTCTACTACAGTACCGCTACCTACAGCGATAAAGGACAGGCCATTCAATTCAGAGTTAGGCTGAGCGGACAATGCGATACCGCTGAACTCGATACGTACATATTTGAGTACACCGGAGTTATCAGCATCATCAGGAGTAGTACCACCACCACCGATCAGGTCGCCGCCATATTTAGCGATGTCTGTTACATCAAAACCTTCGAGGAGACGTTGGTTAGGTACGCCATTGTAAGCAGTGTTTACTTTTGCTTTACCAGCCAGTACTACACCACCCCAATCGCCTGGGTTTCTTTGACCAGGAGCCTGGTTAGAAGTAAATACGATAGGCTTTGCAGCAGTACCTTCTGCATTGAGTTTGCTACCACGAGTGATAACCAGTACTGCTTTATTATTATTGTTTTTGATCGCTTTGATTACAGTGCCCGCTTCAATTTTCAGTGTTGCGTTGTTTTTAACGAATACGGGGCCACTGATGTAATAAACTTTATTGGCAGACAGGGTTCTATCAGCAGTGATAGCTCCACTTAAGGTATCTGATCCGGAGGGAGTTGGGTTAGGATTGTCAGTACCATTGTTTTTTGAACAGGAAACTACCGCAGCAGCCACCACACCGAGCATTAACAGGTTGAACGTTTGTCTCATGAGAAATTTTTTTGCGTTACAAAGATGATCTTCTAATATTAACTGAAGTTAACGGTAGCATTAAGCTATTGTTAATCCAGCCTCAGTTCTTGTTTTTTACTTACCATTCAGGTTGAATGACACGGAGATGCTGTAATTGGTTCCGTAGTTGAATCGATTGATCAGATAGTCTTTTCCTTCGTTAAATTTCTTGTTGTCGTCTATGTCTTGGTAGAATATGCCTCGTTGGTTGAGGATATCGGAGATACCTATTTTGAGTTCTGCATTTTTGAAGATGCGTTGAGATACCTGGAAGTCGAGCAAAGAGCGTGGATTTTCCCAGATGCTGGGATATCCTGAGTTGCCTACCTGTGCAATCCTTCTTCCGATCCTGTTGAACAGCAGGGAGGCGTTTGTACCGGTGCTTTCATGATCGAACTGGAGGCCGGCATTCACGAGGTAAGGAGATTGTCCTTGCATCGGGCGGGAAGTTTCGCCTACGAATCCGGCTGGGAATTCTACTTTACTGTGTATGTAAGCTACGTTTGCAAACAATGTAAAGTGTTCGAGGAGTGCGGAATTGAAGAAGTTCAGTTTTTTACGGAACTCTATTTCACCACCTATGCTAGTTGCTTTTTGCGCATTTGCATATGAGAAAATGGGTGAACCTGAATTGAAGGTATAGGTAGATTCAATTGGCTTATCGAAGTTTTTGTAGAATGCGGCTATTGTTACTACTTCTCCTTCTGCCGGGTACAATTCATAGCGCAGATCGATGTTGGTAATTTTTGTTCTTTCCAACTTGGTATTACCATAGAGGGTTCCGCTTTTTTCAAAGTCATAGAAGCTGAACGGTGCGATTTCGCGGAATTCCGGGCGAGCTACTGTTTGTGAAGCGCTGAGACGGATGTTTGTTTTTCTGTTCAGCTCATAAGTAAAGTTCACAGACGGCAGGAAGTCGTTTGCTTTATTAATAGAGAAGAGGTTTATTTTTTTAGGAGTCAGGCTTTGTTCGTATGCTTCAAAGCGGCCACCACCCACAAATCTCAGTTTATTAAACTGCAAATCGAATTGAATGTATCCTGCGCCGAGATTAGAGAAAGATGTGTATGCGTTTGAGGCGGTAGTCAGGTCATCCAGGTAGAATTTATCTGCGCTGAAGTTTTCCGGAGCGAAGATTTTATCCGGAGGCAACAGTAACAATTTCTCGTCGAATCTACCTAATACGATAGCGATTGCCCTGGAGTCAAAGTCTCTGTTTTTCCGTTGGTACAGGCCCCCTATTTTGATCTGTTGGTTAGCGCCTAACCATTTGAAAGATTTGGTCAGGTCGAGGGTACCGCCATATACTTTTTCATCCAGGTTGGAGAAGAAGCGGCCGGAGCTACGCGGGTTTCCGGTGAACTGGGGTACGGATGCGTAATAAGGTGCATCTGGTGTAGCAGCGGTATATACCAATCTTCTGAGATCAGGTAAGTCTTGCTTCAGCCAGGAGAAGTTACCATTCCATTTGATCTTTACATTAGCGCCACTTAAAAAGTGTTCACCGATCAGTTGGGAGTTCAAGAGTCTGTTAGATTTAAAGCTTAGTTCGCTGCTTTTAACGGAAACGTCTGTATTATTTGAGTTATCAATACCGGTACGTAAAATGGTTTGATCGGAACCGGTAATGTTGTAGGAGTTTTTCCAGCTGAACTTGTTTTTGCCTGATTGGTATACGATGTTGGCCAATCCACCTAACAGTATGTTTTGAGCGTATACTTTATCGCTATAATCGAAGCGTTTTTCGGTCGCGTCGTAAAATCTTCTTTCGGTATTGATGAATCTGTTTTGTTTATTGTAGTTGAGGGAGAAGACGCCACCGAAGCGTTTGCTTCCGGATGATTTGCTACTGAAGCCACCTGTTACCTGCAAGCTGGAATTGATAGGTGCATTTTTGCTGTTATATCCCCATACGGAGCCTAATGATTTACCGTATTCGGCGCGTTGTGCGGCGGGTGCGCTTTGCAAGGCATCGATACTAGGGAATTTATTGCTTAATAATCTGCTACCGTCATCGAAGCCGAGGAAGTCGTATTTACCACCTTTATAAGTAAAGAATTCCTTACCTACTGTTGCGCCATTGAAACCTGTACCTACGTTGAGGGTGAGGAAGTTGGCATCAGGGATATCTTTGGTATTTACTTGTACGAGGCCACCGGCGAATTCGCCAGGCATATCGGGGGTAGCAGCTTTATTGATGATGATGTTGTCTACGATATTGGATGGGAAGAGGTCGAATGCGAATGTTTTGCGATCCGGATCGGTAGAAGACAATAATGCGCCATTGAGTGTTGCCTGATTGTATCTGTCGGCGAGACCGCGAATGATGATATATTTACCTTCCTGAATGGAGGCACCGGATACTCTTTTCAGTACTTCGCTGGTATTACGGTCTGGTGATTTTTTGATAGATTCTGCGGATACTACCTGGGCGACGGTGTTGGTATTTTTCTGATAGGTGAGTAGTGCGTTAATGGATTCTTGTTTGAAGGATCCTCTTACTACTACTTCCTGCAAGGCTTTGGAGGAAGGTTCATCCATTACGACATCCAATGTAACGGGTGCGCCGGTGGTTATTTTTACATCGGAGATAGATTTGGTTTGGTAACCCATGTATTTGAAATCGACTACATAGGTTCCGGGAGTAACGGTAATGATGTATCTACCTTCTACATCCGTTACGGCGCCTTTGCCTGTTGATTGTACGAGTACGGTAACTCCTATCAAAGGTTCGCCGGTCTTTTTATCTGTTATTTTTCCAGCTATTTTCCCTGTACTCTGGGCGTTGGCGGTAAGGGCAATGAATAAAATGGATACTAAAACTAAGAAAGAATGACTAATAGTTCGTTTCACGTCTGTGGTTGATTATTTCAGGCGCAAAACTATCCGCGAGACATTATCGCATTGTTACGGCAATGTTACGAGAATGTTAATTGTTAAGGAATTATTACTAAATGGTTAACAATTAAGGGGGCGGTGAAATATGGAAAATTATTTTACGATAGGTATGGTATAGTGTTAAGGGTTATAGTTGGTTTTTTTCAGGATAGTGGTCGTCTGGATTGCTGGGCGGCGAAGCTATTTTTCAGTAAGTCCAGGGACATATCGATTTGCGAGCTGATATCGGAATACCGGCTGTTATCGGGCACTGCGTTAGTTAGTTGGAACAGGTGCAGGCTTTTGTTGGTGAACGGTTTATTATCCTTATTGCATAATTCCAGGCTAAAGTTGAACTTTTCTTCGAGTTCTTCTTCGAATTCGCGGAGGCTCAGTGTTTCGTCGATGGGGTATTCGATGAGTGCTTCGGATGTGAAGCCTGCTTCTTTGAGCGTATCGAAGGTATTGGCCAGCGAGTGGCGGACGTAGACGGCTACATTGCAAAAGAAAAGGCGTTGGAACTGCATCTGCAATAAGGAAATCGTCATCAGAGGATGTAACTTCAGAATTTTCATCTTGTCAAACTATCATTCAGGCAAACTTAACTGGTTACCTTTAATTTAATATTAAGCCGCTGTTATGCTATTGTAAAGATAATACGCAGCAGCAATTACATGAATATTATTAATAACATGTAAAGTATGTGCTATATCATCGGTCATGGTTGACCGGTGAGACAGCAATTTGCTGAAAGTAGAGAGAGGAGTGTATCCGTTGTAGGTGATGCTATCCGGGTATTTTACAAACAATTAACCGTTAGTAAAGGACACCGTTTTGGCGGCGGTCCAGGTGAGGGACATATCATCTTCATCTTCGGGCAGGACTACTTTGGTCCGGCTTACGGGATGGTGGTAGAGGTTCCACTGTCCGGCGTTATATTCCAACGACGTAAGGCTTTCCACCCAGTCTCCGGAGTTGAGGTACAGGATGGTTTTGCCCTCGTGTACCATTTCCTTCATGACAGGCTGGTGGATGTGTCCACAGCAGACTACATCGAATTTTTTGTCGATAGCGATTTCGGCCACTACCTGTTCGAAGTCTGAGATGAACTTTACTGCTTGCTTCACTCCCTGTTTCACTTTCTTGGAAAAGGACATTTTCTCCCTTCCTATATACTCCAACATATTGTTAACCAACCTATTAAGAATAATCAACAAGTCATAGCCTTTTCCTCCCAGTTTGGCGAGCCATTTGGAATTTTTCATGGTGACATCGTATACGTCGCCATGGAAGAACCAGTGCATTTTGCCATCCACTTCCAGCACGAGCTTGTTGTCTATTACAAAATTACTTAATCCGAACCCGGCATACTTTCTGAGCGCTTCATCATGATTACCGGTGAGATAGTATACTTCGGTGCCTTTGCCGATCATTTTGAGGATACGGCGGATCACTTTGGTATGTGCTTTCGGGAAGTATCGTTTGCTAAACTGCCAGATATCTATGATATCGCCGTTTAATATCAGTATCTTAGGATCTATACTATCGAGATACTGCACTAGTTCTTTAGCATGACACCCGTATATCCCCAGATGTACATCGGAGATAACAACTATATCTAATTGGCGTTTATCTGACATGGGCTTTTTCGGTGCACCCGCGGAATGACATTCTGCCTAGCCGGTGAAAACAATCATCTGCGGGTTGCTGTTTAAATTCTATTACAAAGGACGAATCGCTATATTACTTTTATATTAATCCAGTGTTAAGGAATTATTAATTCGCGTTTTTTCTTGTTGGTATTGGGTTTAGCGACCTATTTTTGCCGCAAATTTTCAAAATTTACTGTATGGGAGGCTTCAATTCATTTGTTAAATTATTCATGCCTAAAGACCGGGTTTTCTACTCCTTGTTTGAAGATGTAGCAGCTAACCTGGTGGAAATGTCTAGTGTGCTGATTGAGCTGGTGACCACGAATGATCCAGTGGTGCGCAAAGACAAAGTGAATCTGATCGAGCGTCTCGAACACAAGAATGATGACTATACTCATCGCATATTCGTAGAATTAGGGCAAAACTTTATCACTCCTTTTGACCGGGAAGATATTCACTACCTGGCTTCTACCCTGGATGATGTAGCTGACTACATCCATGGTTCTGCCAAACGTATTGATATTTACAAGGTACAGGAGATCACGGAGAGTATTCGTAAGCTGGCGGAGTTGATCCACCAGGGTGTACTTGAGTTGAGCAAGGCTATCCCCGAGCTGCGCAACATGAGGAATATGCGTAATATTACAGATGCCTGTGTTAAGATCAACAGCCTGGAGAATCATGCTGATGATATTTATGACCGTGCCATTGCTGACCTGTTTGACAAAGAGAACAATGCTGCCGAGCTGATCAAGATGAGGGAGATCTATCAGGCGCTGGAAATTGCGACTGACAAATGTGAGGATTCCGCTAATGTAATCGAAACGATCATTATCAAGTATGCCTAATCGTCTCCAGTAGTGGGCTGACGGCTGTATGTTCATTTGCGTAATCTCTCTTAACTTATGGTTTTTCTAGTTGTTATCATTATACTGGCACTCATTTTTGACTATATCAACGGGTTTCATGACGCTGCCAACTCTATAGCTACGATTGTATCGACGAAGGTGCTGACTCCTTTTCAGGCAGTAATCTGGGCGGCGGTCTTCAATTTTGCCGCTTTTTTCATTACTAAATATTTTATTGGGGAGTTCAAGGTGGGTAATACCATTGCGAAATCTGTTTTTGAGGATGCGGTAACGCTGAAGGTGATCTTTTCCGGGTTGGTGGCTGCCATTATATGGAACTTATTTACCTGGTGGTACGGTATCCCTTCTAGTTCCTCTCATACGTTGATTGGTGGGTTTATTGGTGCTGCTGTTACCAATGCACACGGTTCTTTTGCGGTGGTGGACTATCAGAAAGTGTTGCCTACTGTATATTTTATTGTGCTGGCACCCCTCATTGGTATGGCAGTTGCTTTTGTACTGACGATTATTATTGTCAATATATGTAAGAAGGCGAATCCATTCCGGGCGGAGAACTGGTTCAAGCGTTTGCAGCTGGTATCTTCTGCTGCGCTGAGCCTTGGTCACGGCAGTAATGATGCGCAAAAGGTAATGGGTATTATTGCCGCGGCGATGGTGGCGAATGGTACGATCGAAAACATCAAGGATCTGCCTAACTGGGTGCCGCTGGCGTGTTTTACGGCGATTGCGCTGGGTACGATGAGTGGTGGCTGGAAGATCGTTAAAACGATGGGTACCCGTATTACGAAGGTAACACCCCTGGAAGGTGTGGCAGCGGAGACTGCCGGTGCTATCACCTTGTTCCTGACCGAGAGCCTGAGTATCCCGGTAAGTACCACGCATACGATCACTGGTTCCATTATTGGGGTAGGTGCTACCAAACGACTGTCAGCAGTGCGTTGGGGGGTAACGGTAAGCCTTTTATGGGCCTGGATCATGACGATACCTATCAGTGCTTTACTGGCTGCCGGTGTATTTTTTGTAGTAAACTTATTTGTCAAATAACGCGTTTGTTCGTTGATATTCTGGCAAGGAGAAAAGGGGATAACCCCCCTTTTCTCCTTTTTGTTTTCGGGGGGTTTTTTAATTTTTTGGTCAAATAATATGGCATTTCATCCAGACCTGCTATTTTTGGGGGATTTTCGTTCCCTCATTTCACCATTTAAAATTAACCTACTAGTACGATGAAAGGAATTATTTTGGCCGGTGGATCCGGCACTCGGTTACATCCGATCACATATGCTATCAGTAAACAGATCATGCCTGTTTATGATAAGCCGATGATATATTATCCACTGTCAACGCTTATGCTGGCGGGTATTAAGGATATATTGATCATCTCTACGCCACATGATCTTCCTGCTTTTCAACGCCTTTTCGGGGACGGCAAACGTTATGGGCTTGACATCAGTTATGCAGAGCAGCCACAACCTAACGGGTTGGCACAGGCCTTTGTAATAGGGCGCGAATTCATTGGGAATGAAAAAGTTGCCCTGGTTCTTGGCGATAATATCTTCTATGGCGCCGGTCTTGGGGAGCAACTGGCTAAAAATGTAGATCCTGACGGAGGTATTGTATATGCCTATCACGTATCTGACCCGGAGCGATATGGAGTAGTAGAGTTTGATGAGCAGATGCGGGTGGTCTCTATTGAAGAGAAGCCTCAGCAGCCGAAATCCAACTATGCGGTACCTGGGCTTTACTTTTATGATAATGATGTGGTAGATATTGCCCGTGATCTGGCGCCCAGTGCGCGTGGAGAGTATGAGATCACGGACGTTAACAAGGAATATTTACGTCGGGGCAAGCTGAAGGTATCTATTCTGCCCCGTGGAACGGCCTGGCTGGATACAGGTACTTTTGACTCTCTGATGCAAGCTTCGCAGTTTGTGCAGGTGATCGAACAGCGTCAGGGTATTAAAGTGGCTTGTATAGAGGAGATAGCCTACCGGAAGGGCTTTATCACTGCCGAGCAGCTGCAGGAATTGGCGAAGCCATTGCTGAAGAGTGGTTATGGGCAGTATATTGAGGCGCTGCTTAAATAATGAACATCCGATAAATCCATAAATCAAAAACTATATGAAGGTTCTAGTTACCGGTGGTTGCGGCTATATTGGTTCACATACCATTGTCGATCTTATCAATCATGGCTTTGATGTGGTATCTGTGGACAGTAATATCCGCAGTACTACCCAATTATTGGAAGGAGTAGAGAAAATTACCGGCAAAAAGATCCGTAATTACAAAGTGGATCTGTGCAATCTGGAGGATACGCATGCTGTGTTTCACGAAAATCGTGACATTGTAGGTGTTATTCATTTTGCTGCGCTGAAAACGGTGCCGGAGTCTGTGGCAGATCCTTTGTTATACTTCCATAACAATCTGACATCACTGACCAACGTATTGAAATGTATCAAAGAGTTTGACATACCTAACCTGGTATTCTCCTCTTCGTGTTCTGTATATGGTAATGCCACCGAGCTACCGGTAGTGGAATCTACTCCGTTGTTAGAGGCACAGAGTCCTTATGCGCGTACCAAACAGATGGGCGAGCAGATGATCCGTGACTATAGCCATGTCAATACTACCCAATCTATATTGCTGCGTTATTTTAACCCGGTAGGTGCACATCCGTCTGCCCTGATCGGTGAGTTACCGATCGGTAAGCCAGACAACCTGGTGCCTATGATCACACAGACGGCGATCGGTAAACGTCCGCGTCTGACTGTATTCGGCAGTGATTATGACACCCGTGATGGTTCCTGCATCCGGGATTATATACATGTAATGGATATTGCCAATGCACATACTAAAGCGTTGCAATACCTGCTGGAGCATAAGAACAAGAGTAATTGTGAGACATTCAACCTGGGTACAGGTAATGGTGTAACGGTATTGGAAGCTATCAAGGCATTTGAGAAGATATCCGGCGTAAAATTGAATTATGAGCTTGGTCCGCGTCGTCCTGGTGATGTGATTGCCATCTATGCCAACAATACACATGCGAAGGAATCCCTGGGATGGGAGCCTAAGATAGGTATTGAGGATATGATGCGTACAGCCTGGCAATGGGAGGTAAGTCTGCGCGACAAGGTACTGGCCAACTGATGAGCCGGTTTGTGCTTAATATTAGCACATCCCCTTATTAATTATTATTTTTACGCTTCAAATTTATAAATTGCCTTTATGGTAAAAGATATTCAACCCTTAAACGAGAAAGAAACCCGTGCAGGATTTGGAGAAGGTATCCTGGAGCTGGCTCGTAAGAATCCGAATGTTGTAGCTCTTACAGCGGACCTGTTGGGCTCTATGAAGCTGAATGCCTTTATTAAGGAGTTTCCGGAGCGCTTTATACAGGTTGGTATTGCAGAGGCCAATATGATAGGTATTGCTGCTGGTATGACCATAGGTGGCAAAATACCGTATACTACTACTTTTGCGAATTTCTCTACGGGACGTGTATATGACCAGATCCGTCAGTCTGTTGCCTATTCCGGCAAGAATGTGAAGATATGTGCTTCGCATGCTGGTCTTACACTGGGTGAAGATGGTGCTACGCACCAGATCCTGGAAGATATCGGCATGATGAAGATGCTGCCAGGTATGGCGGTGGTGGTTCCTTGTGATTTCAACCAGACCAAGGCTGCCACTATTGCGATCGCTGATCATGAGGGCCCGGTATACCTTCGTTTTGGCCGTCCTAAATGGCCTAATTTCACTGCGGAAGACCAGGTATTCGAATTAGGTAAGGCACAGGTATTACATGAAGGTACTGATGTGACCTTGTTTGCCTGCGGTCATCTGGTATGGCTTGCGATCGAAGCTGGGAAGCAACTGGAGGAAAGAGGTTATAGTGTGGAGATCATCAATATCCATACTATCAAGCCACTGGACGAGGAAGCGGTATTGCGTTCCCTGCAAAAGACCGGCTGTGCTGTCACTGCTGAAGAGCACAATGTGCTCGGAGGTCTGGGAGACAGCATTGCACAGGTAGCCAGCCGTCATCTGCCGGTGCCTATTGAGTATGTGGGTACCAATGATACTTTTGGCGAGAGTGGCAAACCGGTTGAATTGCTGAAGAAATATGGCCTGGATGCGGATCATATTGTTGCTGCGGCAGAAAAGGCCATTGCTAGAAAGAAAAAACAGTAATGGCGGTACGCTGTTATCTGCGATATAAAAAAGAAAAGGAACGCGATGCGTTCCTTTTCTTTTTTATATGCCTGATTGTTCCTTCGGGAGGGTATTGTTGGATTAGAATCGTTGTCTGCCGGGCATTCCTCTACGGCCG